>DMCR01000144.1:0-2731 GCA_003445735.1 Cryomorphaceae bacterium | reverse complement strand
GAACGCATTCATACCGTAAACCAACTGCTCAAGGCTTACGCCTTGTTCGAGAAGGATACGGAATACGTTATCATGGACAACAAAGTCAAGATTGTCGATGAGCAGACCGGTCGTATCATGGAGGGACGCCGCTATTCGGATGGCTTACACCAGGCCATTGAAGCAAAAGAGAACGTAAAGATTGAAGCAGCGACGCAAACCTATGCGACTATCACGCTGCAGAACTATTTCCGTATGTACAATAAGTTATCAGGGATGACGGGAACGGCAGAAACAGAAGCGGGAGAATTCTGGGAGATTTACGAATTAGAGGTAGTCGTCATTCCGACCAACAGACCTATTGCTCGTGACGACCGCGAAGATTATGTCTACAAAACCGCCCGTGAGAAATTCAATGCGGTGATTGATGAAGTGGTGTCCATGCGCGAGGCAGGTCGCCCTGTATTGGTCGGTACCACTTCGGTAGATATTTCTGAATTATTGAGTCGTGCATTGAAAATGCGTAAGGTGCCACACCAAGTTTTGAACGCGAAACGCCACCAGGCAGAGGCAGAGATTGTTACCGAAGCAGGTAAACCAGGAATGGTAACCATCGCGACAAACATGGCGGGTCGTGGTACAGATATTAAGTTATCCGACGAGAGTAAAGCCGCAGGTGGTTTGGCCATAGTCGGCACCGAACGTCATGACAGCCGTCGTGTGGATCGCCAGTTGCGTGGTCGTGCCGGTCGTCAAGGAGATGTAGGTTCTTCACAGTTCTTTGTTTCTTTAGAGGACAAGCTCATGCGTTTATTCAACTCTGAGCGTATTTCAGGGTTGATGGACAGATTAGGTTTGGAAGAAGGTGAGGTAATACAGCACAGCCTAGTGACCAAATCTATCGAACGAGCCCAGAAAAAAGTGGAGGAGAACAACTTCGGAACGCGTAAGCGATTACTAGAGTACGATGATGTGATGAACAGCCAACGCTCGGTGATTTACAAGCGCCGCGGCAATGCATTAAGTGGAGACCGCATCAAGGTGGATATTATCAATATGGTGTACGATACTCTTGGCGATCTTGTAGAGGCGTACCAGCCATCAAAGGATTGGGATGGATTTAGATTGGATTTCTTCCGCACCTTCGCCTTTGAACCTGAGATGGACGCCGAGCGCTTTGCGAACGAAGATTTTGATGCAGTATGTAACAATTTATTCCATCAAGCGACCCAATTCTACAAGGGAAAAGGCCAGCGCATAGCAACAGCTGCGCTACCCGTATTCCATCAAGTACACCAGGATAAAAACAACAAGTTCGATAAGATCTTGGTACCCATTACCGACGGTAAGAAGACCTTGCAGGTAACATCTGTATTACAAGAAGTCATCGACACAGAAGGACAATCCCTCATCACAGATATCGAAAAAGGCATTTCCATAGCCATTATCGATGATGAGTGGAAAGAGCATTTGCGGGCGATGGACGACCTTCGTCAGAGTGTTCAGGGAGCCGTTTATGAACAAAAGGATCCGCTGCTCATTTACAAGTTCGAATCTTTTGAGTTGTTCAAGTCTTTGGTGGCACGAATCAACCAAGAAATTGTTGGGTTCTTATACCGTGGTGGATTGCCCGCTTCTGACCCTGGCCAAATGCGCCAGGCTCCCGCAGCGCCAGTGAAGCAACCCAAATTACAAGAAAGCCACCCTAGTTTGGATTCGCCAGTGGAGGCAGATACCGCTAGTACTCGTGGTGCAGCGCCAGCTGCACCGAGACCGGTAAAAATGGCTCCTGTGGTAAAGGAAGGAAAAACTTACGGCCGCAATGATGTGGTAACGGTTCGCAACATGCAGACCGGTGAGGTAAAGAATATCAAATACAAAAAAGCCCTCCCGTTGCTTGCGCAAGGTTGGGTCATTGAAGACTAAGGCATGTTCTGGAACATGATCACACGGTTGTTATTGCGTAATCGTCTCGCTTGGTTGCTGACCATTGGCTTGGTGACGGCATTCATGGCCTATCAAGGCACCTCTGTGGAGATGGATTATGGATTTGCCAAATTGATGCCAGATTCTGACTCCGTTTCGCTAGAGTACGACCAATTAGTGGAGGAGTTCGGTCAAGTATCCAACACAATCGTTATTGCCATGGAAGACCCCGACTTTTTCAAGCGAGACCATTTAGAGCAGTGGACGGGTTTGATGTCCGATCTTAGGAAAATCGATGGTGTTGAGTTTGTCCAGAGCTTGACGGAGGCCTACGGCTTGGTGGTAGATAGTGTCACTGAGAAATTGGCCCCAGATACCTTATTCAAGGCACTTCCAGCCAATGGCGAAGAGGAAATTGCCCTCGAAGCTAGAGTGAAAAGCTGGCCGTTTTACAAGGGTGGATTATACCAAGGCGATACCTATATGGCCGTAGTTCGAATCGATGAAGCTAGACTCTATAATAAGCAGATCGTACCTATAGTCGAGGGGGCTATGGATGTTATTTTTACTTGGGAAGAAACTTCAGGTCGCGACCTTCATATGTCGGGTCTTCCTTGGCTGCGCATCGCCAATGCAAGCAAGCTGGAAGTAGAGATATATAAGACGGTAGCTTTAACCTTATTGGTGACAGTGATCATTTTCTTCCTTTTCCTGAAGAGTTTCCGTGCTACAGCAATAAGTTTGTTAATCGTGATGCTTGGTGCCGTTTGGGGATTTGGGATTATGGGCTTGTTTGGATTCAACATTACCCTGCTGTCTTCCCTAG
>DMCR01000164.1 GCA_003445735.1 Cryomorphaceae bacterium | reverse complement strand
TGAAACATTAGGGATTGTAAACAACGAAGGGAAAATTCAGGGTGGGTTTAGCTGAGCTGGACCCTGTTTCTTCTGTAGGGCCTTCAAAGCAAAACCGGATAAATCCGTTTTTTCGTTTTTCCCCGTCCCCGAAACCTTCGGTTTCAGACGGTCTAAAAACAAAAAAACCGTTCAAATAAATTTGAACGGTTTTGCTTTGGGTGGAAGATGGGTCTCGAACCCACGACCTCCGGAACCACAATCCGGCGCTCTAACCAGCTGAGCTACAATCACCATTTGAGGGGCGCAAATATATAGTTATTCAATTCACATCTGCAATAGGTCGGATTAAAAATTGGGTAACAAAAGACAGACTCCAAGGGAACGGTCTTATATATCGACTATTCCTTCAGGCGATTAAAACACAACCCACAGGGTAATTACACAGAGTACGAGTAGGAAAGTCAAAACACGCGTGGTTGAAGATATCGGCACCTTGGTTTCCTTGCTCCAAACCAATGACGCATCGTCATAGGTCTCAGCTTCTGGCTTGGACAAGCTCACTACAATCAAAATCACTGAACATATGGCAAAGAGCAGCAAAGCGAAGTGCAAGAAGTTCATTCCCACATACCAGCCGAGGAATCCAGTATATTTTCCTCCTGCGACCTCCATGGACAATCTACCCACACCCAAAACGGCTCCAGAAATCAAGGCCCACTTTGCACCTGCAGAATTGATTTTCTTGAAGAAGATACCCAGCAAGAATGCCGCAGCAATTGGCGGAGAGATGTAGGCCTGAATGGATTGTAACTGCTGGAACAACCCACCTTCGATGGCTTGCATAAGAGGAATCCAACCAATACCCAAGGCTACCAGTGCAATGGTGAAAATACGACCGGCATTGACTAATTCTTTATCCGAAGCTTCCGGACGGTATTTCTTGTAGATGTCAAATGTGATGAGCGTTGAAGTAGAGTTAAATACGGAGCTCAACGAAGACATTAGTGCGGCCAATAGTCCGGCTACGACCAACCCCTTAAGACCTGTAGGTAATACTGTTTTCACCATCAGTGGCAAAGCAGCATCATAACCTGACGTTCCAAAAGATAGGAGTTCTGGATTTTTCTCTGCCAAGGCAAAGGCCACGACACCAGGCATCATGAAGATGAATAGTGGCAATAATTTCAGGTAACCTCCAAACAAGGCGCCTTTGCGTGCCGTGTCTACATCTTTCGCGGCGAGGACGCGCTGCACGATGAATTGGTCCGTACACCAATACCATACCCCTAAAATGGGCGCGCCAAACATAATTCCAGTCCATGGATAATCCGTATCACTAATAGGACGCCATAAGCTCCAGTGATCTTCGGTAGTATAAGCAACCAATTCTCCTGGGCCACCCAAATGCTTCAATCCAAAAATGGTCAAGATCACCGATCCGCCCACGAGAACGAACATTTGCATCATATCCGTATAGACTACCGCCTTAAAGCCGCCAAATACGGTATAAATACCCGTCGCCACCACAATGAAGATGGCTCCAGTCCAGAAATCAATGCCCAAAAGCGCTGTGAAGACAATGGCCCCAGCGAAAATGGTCACCGAGATTTTTGTTAATACATAAGCAACGATTGACACGTAAGATAAATAGGTTCGGGCCCAGCCGTTGTATCGTTTTTCTAAAAACTCAGGCATGGTAAAGACTCCCGAACGCAAGTAAAAAGGTACGAAGACCCAACCTAGAACAATCAATATTAGGGAGGCTAGCAATTCGAATTGGCCCGCGACTAATTCCCCAGAAGCCCCCTGACCTGCCAAGCCGACCAAGTGTTCAGAACCAATATTTGAAGCAAATAATGAAGCACCAATAACAAACCATCCAAGGTTTCGACCGCCGAGAAAGTAATCCGCTGCTTCGCCATTTTCGCTCTTTTTCGAACCGCTTTTAAAAGCAATCACGAAGACCGCCACGAAATAAAGTACTACAACGATATAATCTGCTGTATTAAGCATGAGTGTGAATTTTAAGTTTCATCTCTAATGTAGTGTTCTTTGGAAAATTACTCATCATTGAGTGAGAATTGTCTGCCGCATTCGAAAAGGTATTGTTTACTTTTATTTCATGGCCCGATTCTCTTATCTCCTCCTAACCCTTCTATTATGGCAGTGCCAGACTGGGGTAGACGAAATACCTATTACGGGACCTGCCTACGCAGGACCACCAACTTACGACGGTGGAGATAGATTCCCACGTACCGAACAAACCATCTCCTTGGGTCAAAGACTCTTTAACGACCAAAACCTTAGCATCGACAGCACCATTAGTTGCGCGACTTGCCACAAAGCCGATGCCTATTTCTCAGATCCCGGTAACGCATTTTCCGCAGGACTCCAGGGCACGCCCACCCATCGCAATGCAAGCGCTCTCGTGAATTTGGCCTGGCACCCTTATTTCTTTGCTGAAGGCGGCGTTCGAAATCTAAAGCTTAGCTCCTTTGTTCCCATTAACAATAGACATGAATTTGGCCGAAAACTCCATGATGTGGTAGAAGGACTCATGGCGGATCCAATCTATGTTGAAGAATTCAACGACGCCTTTAGAGCACAGCCCATCACAGATGCCCAATTCGTCACTGCCCTCGCACACTATATGGCAGGACTTAAATACTACGACAGTCCATATGATTTATGGCTAAGTGGAGATTCTGCTGCGCTGAACACTGATGCACATGCAGGCCTTAAACTTTTCCAAGAACATTGCTCCACTTGCCATGGCGGACCTCAGCTGAGCTCATTCGCCATTGCGGCCAATGGTTTGCCTACCAATGCTGATTACGGCAGAATGAAGCTCACCAACAACGCCGAAGATAGCGGTGCCTTCAAAATCCCTACCCTTAGAGGCATTGCCCTCACCTATCCCTACATGCACGACGGCAGCTATGCCGATCTCGATACCGTATTGTGGACCTATAACGAGGTACGAGAGCTGGGGTTGAACTTAGAAGAATTGGCCCAACTCAAAGCTTTTTTAAATTCCCTTCACTAGCGTACCTTGTAGGAATGAGCAAAGACCCGAAGGTTTTACATGTGGTGAAGTGGTATCCGCACGCATCGGATCCCCAAAACGGCATTTTCGTCCAAAAGCATATTGAAGCGACTTCTGATACACCTATGGTACTCGGATT
>DMCR01000116.1 GCA_003445735.1 Cryomorphaceae bacterium | reverse complement strand
ATGTGACGCGTCCCCTCCACATTCATCAATGTGGCTTGCTCGGGATATAATTCACAGTCATCCACATGCGTCATTGCCGCACCATGAATAATTACATCCGGCTCAAATTCCTCTACCACACGCAATACATCCTTAGCGTTGGTGATGTCCATCGAAGCGTAGGACGCCGTTCCCATATTTTGGATTCTGTTCGCCCCGCGGGAGGTCGCCAAGAACTCGTGTTGAGCAAAAGTGGGTGTGGCGTAGCTAATTTTTTGACCAAGGAGGCCGTTGGAGCCGGTGTAGAGAATTTTCATGGATTGGAGTTTGGATAAAATTACCGCGTTTGGGCAGAAAACCACTTACGCAATGCTCGAATTTCATCGTCATTGCCCAATACATATAGTTTTGAATGTGGGGCCAATTGCATGTCGGGTGCTGGATTTACCGTCAATGCTCCGATTTCGTCCACATACCCAATAACTGTACAGCCCGTCTCTTGGCGAATCTGGAGGTCTTTAATGTTCTTCGAGCCCTTTGTTTCAGGCAGCTCATCTACCTCTATTTCTTCAATATTTGTCGCACTGGATCCTCCTACACTCAGATGATCTAGGAAGTTCATCACACCCGGGTTCATAAGGTTGTGTGCGAGGTGCGCCCCACCGACCAAGTTTGGACTGACGGTGTATTCCGCACCCGCGGCAAGGAGTTTTTTCTCTGTACTTTCGGTATTAGCGCGGGCGCCAATTTTCAATACTGGGTTGAGCTGGCGTGCACTAATAACCACAAAGAGGTTGTCTGTATCCGAGGCAAGGGAAGCGATCAGGGAGCTGGCCTTCGAAATATTAGCTTTCTCCAAAATTTCATCTGCCGTAGCATCCCCAAGGATTAAAAGTGCACCGACTAATTCTTCTTTAAATCGCTCCGCACGTTCGGCATCTTTTTCTATGATTACGACTTGGGCCTTGTAGGAAAGAAGGCGATCCACCACTTGTCGGCCATTTCTCCCTAAACCACATACTATTACATGTCCTTCTAACTTTTCCACCTTACGTTCTAATCTTTTGGTTTTGACAAATTGCTGAACACTTCCGTCAAGCGCTAATTGGGCCAATAAACCTGCCCCATAAGCGAACGTTCCGAAGCTCCCCATGATCAAGGCGATGGTGAACCATGTACCTATGGTACTTAACGGTCGCACTTCGTTAAAACCAACCGTACTCACGGTTTGAATGACCATGTAAAACGCCTCCAGCCACGAATAGGACTCGATATTACGATATCCGATAGTGCCCGCCAACAAAACGAAGGCAAATACTGCGAGGGCCTTCCTTAGGCTATGGAACGGATTGTTCATCCCCTTAAAGGTAGCCTAAAGCTCAATTAAATAATGCTACTAACAATGCTTACTTTGAACAATTACTTGCACTTTTTCAAGCCGTATTAGGCTTGATAAAAAGTTAAGTTAAACGAGTGTATATGCTCAGTAGTTAAAGGTGTATCGGTCGATGCATGAAAAGCCGTATCTCTAAGGACAGAGCTAGTCTGCCGTTTAGTATGGCCTTACAAGGTTGTTGGACATACGTAATCTGTCAAGTTAAATCTTGCTTCTTTAATTGCTTTGAAACCACCTGCAACATCTACCATGTTGTGGTATCCGCGTGCTTTCAAAATAGACGCAGCAATCACAGAACGGTAACCACCAGCACAGTGTAAGTAGAAGGTACCTTCTTTCGGTACAGAAGCCATTTGATCGTTGAAGTAATCTAATTCTACGTTCACAGCGTCTACAACGTGCTCGCTCAAGTATTCACTTTGCTTACGTACGTCAACGATTGTAGCACCTTCAATAACTTTTAATTCTTCGGCATTTACTTGATCTAAGGAATCTATATCCTTACCGGCTGCTTTCCAAGCATCAAATCCACCCTCCAAGAATCCAATGGAATTATCGTATCCAACGCGTGATAAACGTGTCACCACTTCTTCTTCGCGACCTGGATCTGCAATGATCAAAATAGGCTGATTGATATCAAGAATCAATGCACCCACCCACATCGCAAAGCTACCGTCAATACCGATGAAGATGGATTGTGGAATAAAACCGTGGATAAAGGTTTTTTGGTGACGAGTATCAAGTACCAAAGCTTCAGTTTCATTGGCCGCAGCTTCAAAAGCATCAGCGGATAATGGACGAAGACCTTTCTCCATCACTTTATCTAAGCTTTCGTAACCCATTTTATTCATGCGAACGTTTTCTGGGAAGTATGCTGGCGGGGCACTTAGACCATCTGTTACCTCAGAAACAAACTCTTCCTTAGTCATGCTTCCGCGTAACGCATAGTTCGTTGCTTTTTGGTCGCCAATTGTACCCACTGTTTCTTTAGACATATTCTTGCCACAAGAAGAGCCTGCGCCGTGTCCTGGGTATACAATCACATCAGCCGCCAAGCTCATGATTTTCTTACGCAATGAATCGTATAAGATTCCTGCCAACTCTTCTTGTGTCACCGTGGCGGCTTTCTGAGCCAAATCTGGACGGCCTACATCTCCTAAAAACAAAGTGTCCCCTGAGAAGATAGCGTGGTCTTTGCCACTCTCGTCCTTCAGCAAATAGGTAGTACTCTCCATGGTGTGACCTGGGGTGTGCAATACGTGAATTTCTACATCACCAACTTTAAGGACTTCACCATCCGTAGCCACGTGACAATCAAACTTCGTATTTGCCGTTGGTCCGTATACAATAGTTGCTCCCGTTTTTGCAGCTAGATCGAGGTGACCTGAAACGAAATCCGCATGGAAGTGTGTTTCCAAAATGTATTTGATTTTCACCCCATCCTTTTCAGCACGGTCGATATACGGCCCTACTTCACGAAGTGGGTCAATAATCACAGCTTCGTCTTTAGAAGCGATGTAATAGGCGCCTTGCGCCAAACATCCAGTGTAAATCTGTTCTACTGTCATGAGTCTGGATTTTAATTCTCATTATTCTTAAAATTGTTTTCCGATTATGTAGACGGCCATCAAAAGCACAAACCATACAAAGCCTTTTTTCAACTTTTTACCGTCTATAAACTTTGTCAAATAAACCCCTATAAAGATACCAACTACTGCAATTGCCGTAACTGATAAAAGTAAGTTCCAATCAATTTCTAAATCAGGGCGTTGTACATCCCCAATGAAGCCAATGAGACTCTTCGCTGCAATAATCAACAAGGACGTCCCCACTGCTTTTTTCATTGAAATCTTAGCAAACAAAACGAGGGCTGGGATGATCAGGAATCCACCACCAGCGCCAACAATACCTGTCAACACTCCTACCACAGCTCCTTCTGCAATGATCGCCAGTACATTGAACTGAGGCCCTACCTGGTCAAATGTGTGCTCTGTATCATTGCGACTATCCCGCATCATACTTAGAGAAACCGCTAGCATCACCAAAGCGAAGAAAATCATAATAGCGATATCCTTAGTTAGCACGAAATCACCAATAGTTAAGATCTCTGCCGGAATGGCTGGAACCAAATACGCGCGAGTGGAATATACTGCGATGAAGGCAGGAATGGCAAAGACTACTGCAGTCTTGTAATTTACATTCCCTAATGTCGCATTACGAATCCCACCAACTAAAGCAGTAGTACCCACAATAAATAATGAGTAAGCAGTACTAATTTCAACAGAAATTCCAAACAAATACACCAATACAGGTACCGTTAGAATGGAACCTCCACCGCCAATAAGGCCCAGTGAAATTCCGATGAAAAGTGATGCTACATATCCTATGATGTCCATACTGTCCGATTTACTACCTCAAAATTCACGAATCAAAAACGAACGAGGTGTGACTCATCGCACACTAAAATAATATGGTAGATATTTCTTCCTGAAGCTCACTTGCAGCCTTGGCTGCAGCAGCCGCAAAATCCTCTCTATCACTCTGATAAATGATACTACGGGTACTATTTACCAATACACCGTAGTCCTTATTCGTCGCTTTTTCAAGTACATCCTTTAAGGAACCGCCTTGTGCACCCACACCCGGTACCAGGAAAAATGAATCCGGTGCGGCGGCACGAACTTGCTCTAAATATTCTGATTTGGTGGCACCGAGCACGAACATTAATTGGTCTGATGTCGCCCACTCTTGTGCCTTGCGCACCACGTTTTCGAACAATGCTACCCCATTTCCATCCTTAATTAATTGGAAGTCAAAAGCACCTTGATTCGACGTCAATGCCAAAATAATAACCCACTTGCCATCGTAGGCAAGAAATGGGCTTACACTATCCACCCCCATATACGGAGCCACAGTTACGCTATCAAATCCGAAGGCATTGAAAAATGCGTCGGCATACATCTTTGAAGTATTTCCTATATCACCACGCTTTGCATCGGCAATGGTAAAGACCTCAGGATAAAACTCATTCAAATAGTTGATGGTTTTCTCCAAGCTTTGCCAGCCTTTCACACCATAGCTTTCGTAAAATGCAACATTTGGTTTGTACGCCACCGCATAATCCGCAGTTGCATCAATGATGGCTTTATTAAAGGCAAAAATGGGATCCGATTCATTCAGCAAGTGTGGTGGAATTTTATTTAGGTCCGTATCCAGACCTACACAAAGTACGCTGCGCTTCTTCTGTATCTGTGCTACCAATGCTGCCTTATCCATATTAATAGGTACTCCCCTCTTTTAACTTCTCTGCATTTTCCGCCATGTGAAGTTCGTCAATAAATTTCTGAATTTCCCCATTCATTACATCCCCAAGGTTGTAGGTCGTAAGCCCAATTCTATGATCTGTAACCCTACCCTGCGGATAATTGTAGGTACGAATCTTGGCTGAACGGTCTCCCGTACTCACCATTGTTTTGCGCCGCGCCGCCTGCGCCTCTTGCTTCTTCTTAAACTCAAGGTCATACAGTCTCGAGCGCAATACTTTCAACGCTTGTTCATAGTTCTTATGTTGTGAACGTCCATCCTGACACTCCACTACCAAACCCGATGGTAAGTGAGTCAAACGAACGGCACTTTCCGTTTTGTTTACGTGTTGTCCTCCCGCACCTTGAGAACGATAGGTGTCTTTCTTCACATCTTTCATATCAAGATCCACATCCACATCTTCGGCCTCTGGTAACACCACTACAGATGCTGCTGAAGTATGAACACGACCTTGGCTTTCTGTAGCAGGAACGCGTTGTACGCGATGAACACCACTCTCGTATTTCAAAATGCCGTATACTCCTTCACCACCAACTTCGAATGCTACTTCTTTAAAGCCTCCAGCAGTCCCTTCATTCACTGTAATGACATCCATAGACCAACCGCGCTGTTCCACATAACGTTGATACATACGGAAAAGATCACCGGCAAAAATGGCTCCCTCGTCGCCTCCAGCACCTTGGCGAATCTCTACCAGAGCATTTTTGTCGTCCTCAGGATCCTTGGGAATAAGCAATACTTTTATTTCCTCCAACAATGCTTCAAAGGCAGGCTCCAACTCTTCGAGCTCCATCTTCGCCATTTCCTTGAAATCTGGGTCTGATTCTGCTTTGAGCACCGCCTTAGCTTCAGCAATTCGGCTCTCCATCTCCATGAACTGCTCGCGTGCCTCGACAATAGGCTTGAGGGTCTTGTATTCTCTATTCAGCAACATATATCGCTTGCCATCCGAAATGATATCGGGCTGGATGATCAAATCATTGACCTCGTTAAAGCGCTGAAATACGACGTTGAGTTTATCGAGCATTATTTGCTGTATTCAAAGGTGCCAAATTCACTACTAATCGTCAACTTCTTGCCTACCCCAGGCTCCACTAGACCCACAACCTGCGCTGGAACGCCAAATGATTCTGAGATTGAAATAATTTCCTCTGCCATTTCTGGAAATACATATAATTCCATGCGATGGCCCATGTTGAAGACCTCATACATTTCTTTCCAATCAGTGCCGCTCTCTTCTTGAATCATCTTAAATAGCGGAGGTACTGGGAACAAGTTATCCTTAATGACATGTCCTTCATTTAGAAAGTGCAAAATTTTCGTCTGCGCACCACCAGAACAGTGTACCATCCCATCGATCTGGTCACGGTACTTATCTAAAATCGATTTGATGACAGGCGCATACGTTCGAGTCGGACTAAGCACCAATTTACCCGCATCCAAAGGTGTATCTGTGGCTTGGGTCAATTGCTTGGAACCCGTATAAACCAAATCCTGTGGAACTGCAGGATCAAAACTTTCTGGATATTTGGCCGCTAAGTTCTTATCGAAGACATCATGGCGCGCACTGGTCAATCCATTGGATCCCATACCGCCATTGTATTCTCTTTCATAATTCGCCTGGCCAAAGCTGGCCAAACCCACAATGACATTTCCAGGCTTGATGTTCGCATTATCCACTACATCACTTCGTTTCATGCGAGCTACCACAGTAGAATCAACAATAATAGTGCGAACCAAATCTCCTACATCCGCAGTCTCACCACCGGTACTCAAAATATTCACTCCGAACTTCCCATACTCTTCAATGAGTTCCTCTGTACCCCTAATTATCGCAGACAGAACCTCACCGGTAATCAAACCTTTGTTGCGACCAATTGTCGAACTAAGCATGATTTTATCCGTGGCGCCGACACATAATAGATCATCGATATTCATAATAAGTGCA
>DMCR01000122.1 GCA_003445735.1 Cryomorphaceae bacterium | reverse complement strand
TTATGTGGAATCCCCAGCAATGCGCATGTTACTGAAGAAGTTGAAGGTAGATACCTATTTAGGATTAGTGGCGGCAAGCTCCATAATACGGCCGGGCGTGAGCAATAGTGGTATGATGCGCGAGTATATTTTGCGCTTCACAGATCCAGAGCGTCGGAAAGAAGCACATCCTGTGATGTTAGAGATCATGCCCGATACTTTCGGGGTAATGGTCTATCAGGAAGATGTGATTAAGGTGGCCCATCACTTTGCTGGGTTATCCTTAGGAGAGGCCGATGTGTTAAGGCGGGGGATGTCGGGAAAATATCGTTCAAGGAGAGAGTTTCAAAATATTGAAAATCAATACTTTGAGAATTGCAAGGAGCGTGGGTATAGCAAGGAATTAAGCCGTGAAATTTGGCGACAAATAGAGAGTTTTGCCGGCTACGCCTTTGCCAAGGGACACAGTGCTTCCTATGCGGTGGAGAGCTATCAAAGTCTCTTTCTAAAGGCATATTTTCCTTTGGAATACATGGTGGCAGTGATCAATAATTTTGGTGGGTTTTACAGGACCGAGTTTTACGTGCATGAAGCGCGTAGGAGCGGGGGACGAATAGAAGCACCCTGTGTGCAGTATGGCGATTATCCAACGGTCATTGATGGGACCACCATTTATTTGGGGTTTGTATTGCTGCGCAGTTTAGACGAGAAAATAGGGATACGCATCGGCCAAGAGCGTGAGGAGGGAGGTCCTTATGAAGATTTGGCTGATTTCTTAAACCGTGTGCCTATTGGGATAGAGCAAGTTTCGTTACTCATTCGCATAGGAGCCTTACGCTTTACGGGAAAGGAAAAACAAACCCTGTTGTGGGAAGCCCATCATATGCTGCGTGGACGTAATACCAAAGAGGTTTTAGCAGCTCTGCCCACCCTGTTCAAAGGCAACAAGCAAGCTCATGATTACAAGGTTCCCGTACTCTGCCAAAGCGGGCTGGAAGAGGCCTTTGACCAAATAGAGTTGCTAGGATTTCCGTTGCGTGATCCCTTCGAATTGGCCGATGAGCCCTTAGAAAACGGTACGCGAGCACGTGAACTGCCAGATAAACTGGGACATTTCGTGGTAGCCTACGGTTATTTAGTCACCGTGAAGGATACGAAGACGATCAAGGGCAGCCGCATGAATTTCGCCACATTTATTGATCAGGACGGCGAATTCCTGGATAGCGTTCATTTCCCAAACATCGCTGCGCAGTTTCCATTTCGCGGCAAAGGCATTTATCGAGTACAAGGTCGCGTCGTCGAAGAATTTGGTTTTTACAGTATAGAGGCTTCCGCGTTGTATAAGGTGGCTATGGTGCCAGATCCTCGTTACGAGGATACCATTGCTCGTGAAAAGGATAACTACAGCAAAACCAGCAATACCATGAAGCGTGGAAGTAAATCTGCGGAATCAGGGTAAACGAACTAAATAAGACAAATTCACCAAAGAGAGTAGTTCTATGAAAATGCTATTTAACATAATATATATTATAGCAAAAAGTATATTTGTAAACAAAGCCTAAGTATTGCAATATTTAGGCTTTGTTTGACTCTGAAGAACTATGCCTATTCGCTCGCTTCGTCTAGAATCGCTTTCATATCCATTGACTTCTCATAATCTCCCACCTTTCGGTAAACTTCCATAAGAGCACGAACGATGTCCATATCCTCAGGTTTCATTTGGTAGGCGCCTTCAAAATATCCTAGTGATTCAACGAATACTTCTTTTTGCTTGTCTTTTAATTGGTTGTACTTACGAGTTTCGTTCAAGCCAAGCTTGTTCATTTGCTCAGTGATCTCGTTTGCACGATCAATATATACCAAACCACACATGTACATCGCGTCGCTCATATCTGGCTCCACTTCAAGTGCGGCCTTGTATTCTGCCAATGCACCATCCAAATCCTTCATTTCAGTTTGCATGATGTTTCCTTTAACGAAATGGTAGATACCTTTCTCAGGATTCTTAGCAATGGCCTCGTTTAAATTGTTCATGGCACCCTCATAATCTTTTACATCTAGGAATGCCTGTAACTGGATATCTAACAAGTCTTTGTTTTCTGGATACGTTTCACGCGCCTCAGTCAACCACTTCTTGTAATCGTCCATGTTATCCATTTTCTTTGCGTTGTTAATCAAGCTGATGTAAACACTGGGGCGAACATCCTCACCAACTAATGGATCAGTAGCTAAACCACCTTGGATATCTTTTTCCATCGCTGCTTTGTTTGGATACTGCTTAGGATTTCCTAAAATATCAGTTGCGCTGTAGGTGATTCCTTTGTAGCCCATTTCTAAACATTGCGCGAAGGCTGCACTACTTTTCTCGAGATCATCTGCAGAACCTGCGATAATTCCTGCATTGAACAACAAACCTGTATCTACGCTTGCGAATATGCCAAGCAATTCATTTTGCTTAAACTCAAATGCGGACATATATCCCTCGTAGGCAGCTTGATAATCGCCTGCATCATAAGATGCGCCTGCATCTACGAGATAGTTGTAAGCAATATTCATTGATTCGCGTTGTGCATCCTCAGTGTAGAATTGCTTCTTTGCGGTGGTTTCGAACTGAAGCAAATCCAACAAGCTTTGCGCTGCAACTACATTCGCATCTGCAGCCAACTCTTTGGTTTCTCCATCCGGAGAAGCAGCAATTTTAGAATAAATTAAGGCTTTGTTGTAGTAGAACTTAGACATGATTTTCTCTTTGATATCTGCCTGGTTCTTACCCTCGATAATAGTGGTTGCCTCATCGATAAACCCTTTAGCCTCAAAGAGGTCATTACCCCTTAATGCGATGATTGCGCTAGTCACTTTCGGAGCTTCTTGCGCCGATGCCATAAATGTTGCAGCGGTTAGAACTGCGACTAGTAGCTTTTTCATAATTCTAATATTTTAAGTGGCTACAAATGTAGTTTTCATAGTTAAAACAAACATTGCGCCAAGATTACTTATTCTTCAGAAGTAGATTCCTCCCCACCTTCTGCAGCAGCAGCCGGAGCATCACTATTTGTGGTGTTTGTTACCCCTTCCGTATCCATTAATTGATCCTCTTCTTCATCAGATGCAGGAACTTTAGCGATGGAAGCAATCTCGTCGCCTTTGCGCAAGGTGATCAATCGAACGCCTTGAGTCGCTCGACCCATGACACGCAGCGTATCTACACCCATACGAATCATAGTACCTTTCTTTGTGATAATCATTAAATCATCCTCATCTGTAACAGCTTTTAAGCTGACCAATTCACCAGTCTTATCTGTCACGGTAATAGTCTTCACACCCTTTCCGCCACGGTTAGTGATGCGATAATCTTCAAGGGCAGATCTCTTTCCATAACCTTGCTCACTTACAACCATTACATCGAATCCGTCGCCTTCTTCAACGACGATCATACCAACTACTTCATCGTTTTCACCGTTCACGGTAATGGCGCGCACACCGGAGGCGTTTCGTCCCATACTACGTACTTTGATTTCTGGGAACCGAATGGCTTTGCCACTTTTTACCGCGAGCATGATATCTTGTTCGCCATTGGTCAATTTCGCTTCTAATAAGGTATCTCCTTCCCTTACGGTAATGGCATTAATACCATTAACACGTGGGCGAGAATATGCCTCTAAGCTGGTCTTCTTGATAATTCCCTGCTTAGTACACATCACAATATAGTGATTGTTAATATACTCCTCGTCTTTGAGGTTCAACACATTGATGAATGCCAGAACCTTATCATCTTGTGGTAGGTTGATTAAGTTTTGAATGGCCCTGCCCTTGCTCTGACGTGTTCCTTCCGGAATTTCAAATACGCGCATCCAGAAACAGCGTCCTTGCTCAGTGAAGAACAACATATACTGGTGGTTTGTAGCGACAAAGACGTGCTCAATAAAGTCCTGATCTCGGGTGCTTGCGGCTTTGGCGCCCACTCCCCCACGATTTTGCTTCTTGTATTCGGTTAATGGAGTACGCTTGACATATCCGGCATGAGAAATAGTAATTACCACCTCAGTATCTGGAATCATATCTTCAATACTGACATCACCGCCTGAGTATTCAATATCTGTTTTACGATCGTCACCAAACTTATCCTTAACTTCTTCGAGCTCCTCTTTGATAATAGACATGCGCAATGCTTTATCATTCAAGATGCTCTTCAGATATTCGATGGTCTTCATCAACTCCTCGTACTCAGCTTTTATCTTATCACGCTCAAGACCAGTAAGCTTTTGAAGACGCATGTCTAAGATAGCTTTCGCTTGAATTTCACTGAGTTTGAATTCAGCCATCAAGCCGGTCTTCGCATCTTCAGGTGTTGAAGAAGCCCGGATGAGTTTGATAGCTGCATCGAGATTATCGATGGCGATGAGTAAGCCTTCAAGTACGTGTGCACGCTTTTCAGCTTGCTTTAATTCGTATTCGGTACGACGTACGACAACTTCATGTCTATGGTCAACGAAATGACGAATCATGTCCTTGAGGTTTAATAGCTCTGGACGACCATTGACGAGTGCGATGTTATTTACAGAGAATGAGCTCTGTAGCTGGGTGTATTTGTAAAGCTTGTTGAGCACTACGTTTGGCACAGCATCACGCTTTAAAACGTATACGATACGCATTCCCTTACGGTCACTCTCATCACGTATATCGGAAATACCTTCAAGCTTTTTATCATTGACCAATTCCGCTGTCTTCTTGATCATATCTGCTTTGTTCACCAAATACGGGATCTCAGTAACGATGATACATTCCCGGCCTTTGACCTCTTCAATAACAGCTTTACCACGAAGTACGATACGACCACGTCCTGTATGGAAGGCATCGCGAACACCTTCATAACCATAAATGGTTCCTCCGGTCGGGAAATCTGGTGCACTGATATGTTGCATCAAACCATCTACTTCGATTTCATTATCATCGATGTAGGAATTGATAGCATCAATACTTTCTGTCAAATTGTGCGGTGGCATGTTCGTCGCCATACCTACGGCAATACCAGAAGCACCGTTAACCAACAATCCTGGAATCCTCGTTGGTAGTACCGTAGGCTCTTTAAGGGAATCATCAAAGTTTAGCTGCCAGTCAACAGTATCCTTATCTATATCAGATAGCATGTCCTCTGCAATTTTGCGCATACGAACCTCCGTGTAGCGCATTGCAGCCGGGCTATCACCATCAACCGAACCAAAGTTACCTTGGCCATCAACCAACATGTAGCGTAATGACCAATCTTGGGCCATACGCACCATTGTATCATAAACGGAGCTATCACCATGCGGGTGGTACTTACCCAAGACATCACCTACTACCCGGGCAGATTTCTTGTAGGCTTTGGTGCTAGTCACCCCCATGTCGTGCATACCATAGAGCACACGTCTGTGAACGGGTTTCAAACCATCGCGAACATCAGGTAAAGCACGAGAAACAATCACCGACATGGAGTAGTCGATGTAGGAGCTCTTCATCTGCTCCTCAATATTTATGGGGATAATTTTTTCTCCCTGCGCCATATTGTCAGTATTTAAGGCGGCGAGAGCCGCGTTTTTTCGTAATTTTCAAATATACCTTTTCAGCCCCCGTTAATTCCTTGTAAGCCTTGTGAACTTGCGCCTTTTTTCCACATTCGAATGTTAACAAATCGTTCTGTGAGTAGGGGTAAATCGGGTCGAATCTGATATTAGATTTGAAAAGAAAGAATGGCACGCTATGTGCAATGATTTAGACGGTAAAACAACCAGCACAATATGGAAGAGAATTTTAGCCCCAGAGTTCGCGATGTGATCACTTACAGCAAGGAAGAAGCCTTACGTTTAGGTCACGACTATATCGGTACTGAGCATCTTTTACTCGGAATCATCCGAGAAGGTGAAGGAACAGCCATTCAAATTTTAAAAGATTTGGGATTGAACCTAAAACAGGTACGCTCGAAAATTGAAGGCTTGAGCACACCTTATGCGACAAATAATCCGGCAAATGGTAAAAATTTACCCTTGACACGCCAGGCAGAAAAGGCCCTTAAAACGACCTTTTTGGAGGCGAAGCTATTCCAGAGCCCTATTATTCGCACCCCTCACCTACTATTGTGTATTCTGAGAAATGACAACGATCCTATAAGCGGTGTTATGGCGCAGTTCGGTGCTTCTTACGATGCGGTAAAAAGTGAATACCAGAGCAATTACATAGAGACAGAGACTGAAGAGCCTAAGGATGATTTGATCTCGCCTTCCATGACTTATGACGATGCAGATTCGGAAGAAAGTAATGCACCCTCTGGCAGCCGCAAAGACTCACCTGTGGGAGGAAAAAAGGAAAAATCAAAGACACCTGTATTGGACAACTTTGGTAAGGACCTCACACGTTCCGCCGGGCAAGGAAAACTTGATCCAGTCGTCGGTCGCTCTAAAGAAATAGAGCGTGTCAGTCAGATTCTCAGCCGAAGAAAGAAGAACAATCCCTTACTTATTGGTGAACCCGGTGTTGGAAAGAGTGCAATTGCAGAGGGATTGGCACTTCGTATCATCAATAAAGAAGTTAGCCGAGTATTATTCAACAAAAGAGTGATCAGCTTAGACTTGGCAAGCCTCGTCGCAGGAACTAAATACCGCGGACAGTTTGAAGAGCGAATGAAGGCGCTGATGAATGAGCTAGAAAAGAACGACGATATAATCCTATTCATTGATGAACTTCATACTATTGTGGGTGCTGGTGGCGCCACTGGCTCGTTGGATGCTTCAAACATGTTTAAGCCAGCATTAGCACGTGGTGATATTCAATGTATAGGTGCTACGACCCTCGACGAATACCGTCAGTTTATTGAAAAAGACGGTGCGCTAGAGCGTAGATTCCAAAAAGTAACGGTGGATCCAACCAGTATGGAAGAAACCGTGCAAATCTTGAATAATATCAAGGATAAGTACGAAGAACATCACAATGTGGCTTATACACCAGAAGCCATCCAAGCTTGTGTCAGACTAACCCAGCGTTACATGACTGACCGTCACCTTCCGGATAAGGCTATTGATGCCTTGGATGAGGCGGGTTCACGTGTACACATTACGAATATTGAAGTTCCCGATACCATTACTGAGCTTGAGGCTGAATTACAGCACATAAAGGAGGAGAAGGTACGCGTGGTAAAAAGTCAGCGTTATGAAGAAGCGGCTCGACTCCGTGATGATGAAAAGAAGCTCGAGGCAAAATTGGCCCATGCAAAAGAAGCATGGGAAGATTCTATCAAGGTCAATAAGAAGATTGTAGATGAGCCAGAAGTAGCGGATGTTGTAGCAATGATGACTGGGGTTCCTGTGCAACGCGTGGCTGCTCAAGAAATGGAAAAGCTGGCTAAAATGGACGAGGCATTACAAGGAACCGTCATAGGTCAAGACGAAGCGGTCAAGAAGATTGTCCGTGCCATTCAACGTAACCGCGCCGGATTGAAAGATCCCAAGAAGCCTATAGGTTCGTTTATTTTCCTTGGCCCTACAGGGGTTGGAAAAACACAGTTAGCTAAGGAGTTGACCAAACTGCTTTTTGACAGAGAGGATAATATGATTCGCATCGACATGAGCGAATACATGGAGAAGTTTGCAATCAGTCGACTTGTAGGAGCGCCGCCTGGATATGTAGGATACGAAGAAGGTGGGCAATTAACCGAGCGTGTCCGTCGCAAACCCTATTCTGTCATCTTGCTAGATGAAATTGAAAAAGCCCACCCGGATGTATTTAATTTGCTGCTGCAAGCCCTTGACGACGGTCAGATTACTGATAGCTTGGGTCGTAAGGTGGACTTCAAGAATACTATCATAATAATGACCTCAAATCTTGGTTCACGTCAATTGAAAGATTTCGGTACTGGTGTTGGTTTTGGAACCAATGCGCGTGAGCAAAACAAAGGAGATATCGAAAAAGGTGTCATTGAAAACGCTTTGAAGAAGGCATTTGCGCCTGAATTCTTGAACCGTATTGATGATGTTGTGCTGTTCAACAGCTTGACTCGTGAGGATATCCACAAAATCATTGATATTGAGCTTAAAGGCCTATTTCAGCGTATTGAGGATTTAGGTTTCACCATCTCGATGAGCCAGGAAGCGAAAGATTACATTGCAGATGAAGGCTTTGATGAAGCTTTTGGAGCACGTCCTTTGGCACGCGCTTTACAGAAATTGGTCGAAGATCCATTGGCAGAGAAAATTATTGGTAAAGTGATCGCAGAAGGCGATACCATCAAGATTACGCTGAAGGGTAAGGATTTAGATTTCAAGGTGTCTAAGCCTAAAAAGGTGAGAGCAAAAAAGGAAGTGCCAAAGTTAGAGAAAGGCTCAGAGGAAGCTCCTGCCGAAGAACCCACCGAAACAAAGGATTAAACTGGAATTATGGAACTTGGCCGGTCTTCGACCAGCTTTATTCCTATGGCATTAATGGTTGGCGACGGCTGCACAGCGATGAAGTGTTCCCTTATCCATTGTTCGTTATGCAGAAAATCCTCATCTGTATAAATTCCCGTGATGCTCCCGTTTTCAATAAAAAGCGCTCCCTGCTCAGGACTCAAATCGACGAGAAATTTCATGGCTTGCTGTTCTTGAAAACGCTCTAGGGCTTCGGATAAGGTGATTTCCTCATGTGCGGCTTGATCCTGAAGTGCTGCAAGCCAGTGTTGCCCAGCGAGGTACGATCCAAACCTAATCAATGCGCCATCCCCAATGACTCTTTGTACCACGCATTTGAGCTCCCCTCTCCCATTTTTGTAGGTGTAGAGTCCAAATTTCAAAGCTTGCTTCTTCTGCGCCTTGTTCAGCGGTGGCCAATGTTGACGTATTAAATGATCCTCGTACACCAGGGCGAGCGTTTCATTAGGCAAGGCCATATAGCCGATGGAATAACACTCCTTCATCAGGCGCTGGTACTTAGTACTGCCCTGCTGTGTGCTGAAGTGCTGGGTGATGCGGGATTTTATATTATTGGCTTTTCCGATATAGAGCGGAAGACCTAATTGATCGAGGAATTGGTACACCCCGTGCGATTTTGGTAATGTGTCGTAGTAATGCGCCGGCATGTTGTCTGGCATTTGAATACGCTTTAATAGGCCCAATTTCGGGTCATTCAACCGCTGCTCGTCATGATCCCCGTGCAAGCAATGAATCAGTACCTCTGCGGCGCAAATGGCATCGCTTAACGCCCGGTGTGGATTGTCGTTTTCCACCGCCAAGGCACGGGATAAATGCGCCAAAGAATAGCGACCAAATTCAGGAAACACGGCTTTACTGTATTTCACCGTGCACAGCTTGGGCATTCGCCAAGGTTGACCCGCTTCACGGAAGGCGGCATCAATAAAACTGTAGTCAAAGTTGACCGAATGAGCCACGAAAATATCTCCTTTCAAATGTCTCAAAAGCTCTGGTATAGCTTCCTCAAATGTGGGCGCATCTGCAACCATATCATCGTTGATGCCCGTGAGCATTTGGATGTTGTAAGGAATGGATTGCAACGGGTTGACGAACGTAGACCATTGGTGGGTGATCTTCTTGTGCTCGACATGTACGATACCGATCTCCGTAATACCGTTGCCATTGGGCTTTCCACCGGTTGTTTCGATATCTACGACCACATATTTCATAGGGGTAAATCTATTGTATATTTAGCCTCATGGAACTGCTCGTCATCATCTTATTTCTCACAGGCATCGTAGGCGCAGTATTGCCCGTTTTACCCGGTTCCTTAATCACTGCCGCAGCTATTGTGGTAGGCATGTACGAAGCTGAAAGTTTTACCGTCAACACTTGGATTTGGGTAATTGTTGGAGTCGCAGTATTTATGGCTGATTATTTCCTGCCTTCCCTCCTCACCAAACTTGGAGGTGGATCGAAGCGAGCCGCCATAGGTGCGGGTATTGGTTTGGTGGTTGGATTGATCACCGGACCCTTTATAATCGTAGGGGCACTTTTGGGAGCCTTTATTGGTGAGTATATGGAACAAAAGGATGCGGGTCAGAGCTTGAAAAGTGCCTTCATGGCTGTCCTAGGACTGTTCACAGGGATCGTTATAAAATTGGTCTATACCATTGCTATGCCTATCCTGTATTATTGGAATATAGTTTCATGATCGTCACATTCGAAGAACATAGCATCTCCTACCCCTCACTTGACCTTAGTTCAGGCCTTCTCCTAATTACAGGGGCATCAGGCACCGGGAAGACTACCTTACTCCGGGTGCTTCATGGGGCTCAAGAAGCACAAAATAAACCAGACCTAGAAGGTGTGACGGCGCTCATGCCGCAACATCCACAATGGATTGAATACGCCACTATGAAGGAGCAATTGTCCATGACGGCGGGAGTTGGTTTTGAGCGGGATGCGGTTGCTTTGGGAATTGGCCCCTTATTACACAGATTTCCACATCAGCTCAGTATAGGTCAGTTGCAACGGTTCGCCCTCGTGCTCGCCATGAATCAAGGCGCTTCCATACTATTATTGGACGAGCCAACCAGCGCACTAGATGACGATTGGGCCGAGAAGGCTTGTGAACTCTTAGGCCAATGGTTGAGCGCTAATCCTCAAGGCAGGATTTATGCGGTCACACACGACCAGCGTATGAAAGATAGATTCAACCACGTAAATACACTTGCCTTATGAGTTTGTGGTTGATGCAATGGAAACGCAAATGGGCTGCCCTGCTGATTGTTGGGGTATTGGCGTTTATCACCGGAATATTTATCAAAGCTCCTCGTGCGATGGAGCATTATATCTTCCACAAATGGGAAGAGAGTGCGTCCCTAGTAGACTTGATTGTCGGTTACAAGGGAAGTCCTATTCAAATCGTTGCGAGTACGTTATACAGACTCGAGAACCCTACGGGAAATATTTCAGCAGCCACCTACAAGTTTTGGCAAGGGCATCCATTAGTTGAATTGGCCACCCCAATTTCCTTAGGCGACAATGTGCAAGGTCATCCGTTGGTGGGTACAGATAGTTCTTACTATCCCTGGTTCGGGCTAGCGTTGAAAGAAGGGCATTTGCCGGCTGCCACAGGCGAAGTGGTATTAGATGCGGCCTTAGCAAATCAGCTACAGGTGGGTATTGGTGCGCGTCTTACTTCGGCACACGGCAGCGATTCGCGGGGCGAATCGCATGAACATCCACTAAAAGTAGTAGGGATTTTGGAAGCCAAACGCAGTGCTGATAAAAGTGCCCTTTTCACAGTGCCTCAAACTTATTGGATCCTGCATCACAGTACAGAACCATCCTACACCTCGGTAATGTTGAAACTGAAGTCTAAAGCGGCCATGCTGATGCTACCAAACATCATAAGTCAGCGAACGGACGAACAAGGAGCCTTCCCAGTATTCATTTATGGTCAGCTACAGAAACAATGGGAACCCACGATAGATCAGGCTACTCGTTGGTCTTGGATCATCGCCGCTGGAGTAATGCTTTTATTTATTGCTTACATCTCAAACATGTACCACTCGGAACGTAATACCATTGCCTTTTTGCGAAATCATCACGGAAGTACGGCATCAATATTTGTACAGGTCTTTGGCAATGTGGTGGCGCTTATTATTTTGGGATTATTACTCTCAGAATTCGTCACTCAAGGTCTGATCGATGTGCTACCAATAGTTGAAGAATGGTTGGCAATGTTGATGACCGTGGCCTTAGGTGTGGGCTTGTTATGGATTAAACTAAGAAAGTCATGAGAAATTGGGCTAGGGTCATAGTGATGGCTGCCGGTCTTCAAGTAACCGCGTGGGGACAGAAGGTGGTGTCCTGGGATTTGTTGGCTGTGCCCTATAGCGCGACTCCAGAAGGATTGTATGCACCCCAATTTCCATCTTGGCTGGACAGTTACAAGAACCAGGAGGTGGTACTGCAAGGGTATTTGGTACCCGTGGATGTGACGACCAAGCAATATGCGTTGAGCCGTTACGCCTTCTCGAGCTGTTTTTTCTGTGGAAATGCGGCGCCTAACACCGTAGTGGAATTGGTCTTTAAAGATCAGCCGGATCATTTAGTCACGGATCAATTCGTCGTGGTCAAGGGCATCCTTGTGTTCAACGATGATGACCCATACAGATTGTTTTTCATCATTCAACAAGCGGAATTTCACGGATGAGAAAAGGTTTGACCATAGCGCTATTCTTCCTGGGTTTCTGCGGATTTGCGCAAGAACGTTTACAATGGAGTGCCCTCGAAGAAATCGATTTCACAGAAGTGTACGATGAAGGCACCGCTTCTTGGGTCCAAGTCCCTCAGTGGACACCAAGCCAAAGAGAACAATGGGACGGAAAAGAATGGCAAATCACGGGTTATGCAATTGTTCTAGACCCTGTCGACCAAATCTATGCTTTGAGCGCTTTTCCATTTTCTAGCTGCTTCTTCTGTGGTGCGGCTGGACCTGAAAGTGTCATGGAATTAGAATTTGGGCACCCTGTGGATCTTATCACAGACCAAGTCATTACCATTATAGGAACTTTGGACTTGAATACTTCACCAGAACATTTACCCATAACCCTTTTGGGTGCCAAGCTCAAATAATGATTTTCGAATCTCCTACCATATTATGGGCCTTGCCACTTGTTTCACTCCCCACCATAATACATCTGTTGGGTAAGCGCCCGCGAAAACCTCAACCCATTCCTTCTCTAATGTGGCTCAATACGTTTAAAACGAGCGAACGCCGACGAAAAAAGATCCGCGATCTTATCGTGCTTGCCATGAGAACGTTGGCCATACTCTCGGTCATACTTGCCTTAGGACGTCCCAATTTTGATGTGCACGCACAGGAATTGGTCATCGACAATCACCCCGGTTTATGGCAACAGGGCCCTTGGTTGGAAGAATTGCTGAATAAACTACCGTCGGGTAATTACAATATTACCACTAGAGATGGGGCCAGCTTTGAAAACATTGCCCAGTCGAACATTGCAGCGTTGATGGAGCTATGGCCATCGAGTACCCTGCCTTTAAAAATGGATTCTTCCGCGGTTTTAATCAGTGCAGCATATGCTCCTATTCCTAGGGGGTTTAAGGTCGTCCTAGTCCCGGATCGCGATTCATTGAGCAATGCTTGGATGTCGGGAAGCGTCGATGGGAATCAAGTTAAGGTCCAATTATTGGGCGTTGCCTCTAACACGAATTGGTGGTTAGAGCAACGTGGGCAGCGCCTGATGGAATGGCAAGACCTCGATGAAGTCGTTATTCCGTTGGAAGGTCTGATCCCAGATTCGCTCTACACCTTGCGTATGGAAGCGGATAGCGTTTTAGTTGATAATGCATTGAGTTTTTCTGTGCGGACTCCCCGGGAAACGTGGTTAGTCACTGGTCGGGATGCTGGAAATGTGAAGGATTTTGTTCGTGTATTTAGGCCCGATTCTATGATGCAATACACAACCAATGAATTGTGGTTGACAATAGATAAGGCCAAAAATCTGATTCTTGTCGGCTTTAATTTCTTGCCAGATATCCTAGGAGAATTGGACCATAGTGCCCTTGTTTTTCCGTCAATATCCTCCCAGAATACGCTCACTTCTGTACTCCCCCAACTCGAACACCCCCTGTATGCGGAGCAATTCATCGCGCCCTCCCTTCGCAATGATTGGCCCAGTCCCAAACAATCCATGGTGCTGAAGGGGTCTTGGGAACCTCTATTAGACAGCCCTGAAGGTACCATAGCAGGCTTTTTGTCCGGTACAAGCGCCATTCTTTATCAGCAAGGCTTTGTACCAAGAGACATTGAACACCCGTATTACAAAGCACTACACCAATGGATCATGCGTGATAGGAACGTAAAGTGGGACATTCCTACCCAAATAGGTGCCGATTATTACCGTCAAAATCAACGTACCGTTAGTTTTAAAACCCAGGTCATTACTGGTGCGAAGGGGATAGTTTTAAATGATCTAATGCAAATTGGATTGCTCTTAGGATTGGTTTTCGCATTAATAGCACTTATTTTTGTCAAAATTTTCTGAGATGCAGCTCCTTATCAAGAACGCTCACATCGTTGACATCAACAGCCCATATAACTTGCAAACCGTTGATGTATTGATTGAAGGAGATACCATTACCGCTATTGGAACACTCTCATCGAAAACCGCCCAAGTTTGGGATGCTGCCGGTGCATTGGTGTATCCTGGAATGGCAGAACTTCATAGTGATTTTGGTGAGCCAGGAAATGAAGAATCGGAAACCCTTCAATCCGGTGCTGCGGCAGCTGCGGCTGGAGGATTCACTGCTGCGGGCGTAGTCTCAAACGGTTATCCTTATGCCGACAATAAAACCGGTGTAGAATTCATAGCCAACAAGAGCGACCAAAGCCCTATTCACTTGATCCCTATCGGTACAGCCACAAAAGGGCGTTCCGGTGAAGAATTAAGTGAGATGTTCGACATGCATAAACACGGAAGCCCAATTTTTGGAGATTACAAGCACGGCATTACCAATGCTAATGTATTGAAATTAGCCCTGCTTTATTCTCGTTCTTTTAGTAGAATTATGGTGCATCCAGAGGATGATAACTTGGTCGCTGGAGGAAAAATAAATGAAGGTGAAACCAGCACTTTTGTTGGGCTCAAAGGTACTCCTGCCCTTTCTGAATACCTTAGAATTTCACGAGATCTTCAGTTGTTGGAATACACCGAAGGTGCGCTACACATCGCCAGTATCAGCACAAAAGAAGGTATTGAAGCCGTAAGAGCCGCGAAGGCCAAGGGCTTCAACGTTACTTGTAGCGTGAATATTCACCACCTCCTCTACACTGATCAGCCAGTTAGCAGATATGATACAAGTTTTAAAGTAAGTCCACCACTTCGAACCAGCGAAGATCAGCAGGCCCTTATTGCTGCTGTAATTGATAGCACTGTGGATTGTTTGACCGTGGATCACTTACCAAAAGATATTGAGCAGAAGCAATGCGAGTTTGATAACGCAGCGTTCGGAATGGCCGGCTTCGAAGGTGCAGTCTGTCATTTGCTCGATGCAATAGATCTTCCCCCGGAGCGTGTACAGGCATTGCTCAGTACTAACCCTCGCGCGCTCCTTGGCTTGCCCGAGATTTGCATAAAGGA
Organism: Cryomorphaceae bacterium; assembly: GCA_003445735.1. Classification (GTDB taxonomy): domain Bacteria; phylum Bacteroidota; class Bacteroidia; order Flavobacteriales; family Schleiferiaceae; genus UBA10364. The sequence continues at coordinate 142 of DMCR01000122.1, read as the reverse complement.
AGGTGGCGTAGCAGAATTTACAGTAATTTCACAAGAAGGTCAAGACTGGACGGGATTTGCAAGCAAGGCATTCAACAATCCTATGATAGGAAGTACGACCAAACATGCTATAAAAGCTGTGGTTGTCAAAGGTTCTATTCTA
>DMCR01000033.1:8706-13276 GCA_003445735.1 Cryomorphaceae bacterium | reverse complement strand
ATCTTATCCGCCGAAGAATGCTCTCCTAATATCTTGACCATTGCCAAAAATCAGTAAGGCAAGCAACAGGAAGAATCCTATCATTTGCGCCACTTCCAATACTTTGATTGATGGTCTTTTACCCGTGACCATTTCTATCAAAGTGAAGACTACGTGCCCGCCGTCGAGTGCAGGAATAGGAAGTATGTTCAAGAAGCCCAACATGATGCTCAAAAAAGCAGTGAATTCCCAGAATCCTCGCCAATTCCACGCGCTGTCGTACTGCTGTAGAATCATCAAGAACCCGCCCACTTCTTTATAGGCTCTGGTTTCAAAGTTGAAGATGAGTTTAAACTGGCGCACATAGCCACTAAGCTTGTTGCCTACCTCATCCCAGCCACCACCTATGGCTTGTGCAAAGCTGTATTCTTTGTTCTTAATTTTGTAGTATTTGTAGACTTCACTGGTGTTATATACGCCTATTTTACCGTCTTCCGGCACTTCTAGATACATGGTATCTGCCAAGCCATCACGGTAATAGGTTAAGGCGATTTCTTCCCCTCCGAAATCAGGGATGGCATCGAAGAATTCATCGAAGAAGAGCAATCTTTGACCATTGAGACCAACTAAACTGTCGCCTACTTGCATACCTGCCGCTTCGCCTATTGATCCTTCTGAGAAGGCACCCGCTACATAAGGCATACGAGGTCGGATGACGTCGTACAGGGATTTATCAGCGATGATATTTGCGAGTGCTTCGGTGGTGATGGGCACGCGTACCTCTTCACCATTGCGATCCACAAGAATATCTTCTCCTTCGCTTAGGAAAATTTCCATGGCCGTTTCAGTATAACTGTCAGGAATGTAGTCTCCTATGCTTAGGATTTTATCGCCATTCTCAAGGCCCATTTCGTGGCCTATCTCGTTGGTCCAAATCCCATATACCAAGCTGTCGTTAGGGAGGTAGTCCTTACCGTAGCTCATCAATAAGAATACGTAGATGAAGTAGGCTGTGATAAAGTTCATGATGACTCCACCGGTGAGGATGATGAGGCGCTGCCAAGCTGGTTTGGCACGAAACTCCCATTCTTCCGGATTGTCACTTAGGTTTTCGGTATCCATGCTCTCGTCCACCATGCCTTCAATTTTCACATATCCTCCTAATGGAATCCAGCCAATACCCCATTCGGTCTCGCCTATTTGCTTCTTCAACAACGAGAATTTGTAGTCGAAGAACAGGTAAAACTTGGATACACGTACATCAAACCAACGGGCAGGTAAATAGTGACCAAACTCGTGAAGTACAATAAGAATGGAGAGTCCAAGAACGAACTGGGCGATTTGAATAAACATAGGTGCTAAAGTTATTGGCCAAAAGTAACACTCCTTCCGCAGAAGAAATGTGTTTATTTAACTGCTAATAGGCCAAAAGGTTGTTAATCTTTTAGAACACCCAATTCTTTCCCCACCTTGGCGAACGCCGTGATCGCGTGGTCTAAATGAGCTTGGGTATGGGCAGCGCTTAGCTGAACGCGAATGCGGGCTTGGCCTTTAGGCACTACAGGATAGAAGAATCCGATGACATAGATGCCCTCGTCGAGCAGTTTATCCGCGAATTCTTGACTAAGGGCTGCATCGTATAACATAATAGGAACGATGGCGCTATCGCCGTCTTTGAAATCAAAGCCGGCTTCTGCCACTCCTTTTTTGAAGTAGTTGATGTTCCATTCTAATTGGTCCCGTAGCTCAGTCGTTTCGCTGAGCAAGTTGAACACTTCGATTGAGGCACCAACGATCGCAGGTGCTAGCGAGTTGGAGAACAAATACGGACGCGATTTTTGACGCAACATTTCTATAATTTCTTTGCGGCCTGTCGTAAAGCCACCCATTGCGCCGCCGAGTGCCTTGCCTAGGGTTCCGGTGATAATATCTACGCGGCCTAAGACATTTTTCAGCTCTATGGTTCCGCGGCCCGTTTTGCCAATGAATCCTGTGGCGTGGCACTCGTCGACCATGACCAAGGCATTGTATTGATCGGCCAAATCACAGATTATATCCAATTGTGCGACGTACCCGTCCATTGAGAACACACCATCCGTGACGATGATTTTGAAACGAGCTCCTTCCGCAGCTTGCAATTGGGCTTCGAGGTCGGCCATATCGTTATTTGTATAACGATAACGTTGCGCCTTACACAAGCGTACCCCATCGATGATTGAGGCGTGGTTTAAGCTGTCAGAAATAATGGCGTCCTCTGCAGTGAGAAGCGGTTCGAACACTCCTCCATTGGCATCAAAGGCGGCTGCGTAAAGAATGGTATCCTCGGTATGCAAGAACTCCGCAATTTTCGCTTCCAATGTTTTGTGGATGTCCTGAGTACCGCAGATGAATCGTACCGAACTCATACCAAAACCGTGGCTGTCTAGTGCCTTATGCGCAGCCTCGAGTACACGACGGTGTGAGCTCAAGCCCAAATAGTTGTTGGCGCAGAAGTTCAGTACTTTCTTGCCTTCTGTGGTTTGTATAACCGCATCTTGTGGGGTGGTGATGATGCGTTCTCTTTTGAAGAGTCCTGCATCGTCAATCTCTTGTAGTTGTGCGCTGAGGTGGTCCTTTAATGCTCCGTACATAATCTGTTATTTGTTCATGAATGATTGCTCGTTTGCCCATTCAATACTTTCTTTTAGACAAGTGATCGCGTGGTCTGCGCTACACACATCTTGTTCGATGAAGTAGTGCTGCAAGCCAGCGGTCTCTGCCATGGCGAAAATTTCTTCCCAAGGGACGACGCCTTGTCCTACCGGTACTTGTGTAGCGGTATCCAGAGCGAAGTCCTTTACGTGCCATAACGGGAAACGGCCTGGATAGTTCTTCATCCAAGTCACTGGATTTTCCCCTGCAAATGCAACCCAATGGACGTCCATTTCAAATACGACGTTGTGACCTTCGAGTGATTTGAGGAGATATTCATAAGCAGATGGAGATTCCGGGTCGGAAGGATTAAGTGGAAGGAATTCAAATTCATGGTTGTGCCACGCAGCCACCATTCCATGTTTAGCAGCCTCTGCTCCCAATAGTTTGAGGTAGACTACAAGGTGCGCATAGCCCTCGGCATTTCTCCAGGCTTCACACATCCAAGGGATTATAATCCAATGTTGGTCTAGGGCGGAAGCTGCGGTAATAAATTTTGAGATGGTAGCGGTATCAATTGGGCCTACTTGATCACCCTCGAGCTGCATTGGCATGTAATGCCCGGACGGACTGCTCAGCTGAGCATCTCCCAATGTTGTTATAAAGTCTGCTACGGGCATTCCCAAAAAGCTCTCGTTCATGAACCCAAAACTCTCTAATTTATCATAGCCAAGCATTTTGGTCTCTTTCAGCGTTGAAGCGATGGCTTCAGGGCTGGTAAGGTCCTCGCGAACAGTGTATAATTGATATCCTTTTTCAGCCACAGCTTCAGTAGTTGTTTCAGTCGTTATTGCTTCTTCGGCAGGTCCTTGACAGGCCATTAGGGTACTCAGCGTCAGAGCACCTAGCCACAGTGAGTGTTTCATTAACGAATTTTTTTCTTGAGTGGTTTAAATTAGGGGAAAACCACCAAATTTGTGCCCATGCGTATTGACAAATTCTTGTGGTGTGTCCGATTATTCAAAACACGCACCCTGTCCGGTGAGCAGGTGCGCTTGAATAAAGTATTGATTGACGAGGTTCCCGTGAAGCCTTCTCGAGAGGTGAAGCCTGGGGATGTGGTGCGTATCAAACGACATGGATTCGATCAAGAATTTGAGATTCTCTCCTTGCCGAAATCGCGCATCGGAGCAAAATTTGTTCAAGAATATTTAAAGAACACAACCCCTCAGGCAGAGATAGATAAGGAGGCTTTCTTGAAACTTGCACGTAAAATGACCCGTCAAAAAGGGTCAGGAAGACCCACTAAAAAGGACCGTCGGGACATGGACCAATACTTGGATTAATTCCTTAATTTAGCGAACGAAAACTTCGCTCAAACGTGCTATAGTTCTATAATTACGAATTTCTGTCCGGTATTTGTCCGGAACGGAAACTTGGCTGTTGTATTAGTTGTATGCACTTTTGAGTGTATTAAGTACACTTATTAAAGACTTATTTATAAAATCATGAGAAATATCGCTTTGAAACAACTTCTGTTTTTAGTTGCACTCAGTGTAAGTATAGGAGTAAAAGCTCAGTATCAAGGTATTATCCTAGATGCTGGAGACAATTCGCCTTTACCTGGTGCCGTTATATCTACGGATGGCAGCACCACAATGTCAAATTCAGATGGTAGTTGGTCCATTAATGCTCCCGCAGGGTCAGAATTAACAGCGTCCTTTGTAGGGTACAAAAGTCAGACCATCACTCTTGGGAACAATAAGAATGTAGAAATTCGATTAGTGTACGATCGTTCTGCGTCCACTCTTGACGAAGTTGTTGTTGTAGGTTTTGGAACTCAAAAGAAGTCCAACGTTACGGGTGCAATTTCAAGTGTTAAATCAGAAGATTTAGAAGATTTGCAGTTGCCTCGGATCGAGACAGCTCTCCAAGGTCGCACCTCAGGGGTAAGTGTTGT
>DMCR01000033.1:0-8369 GCA_003445735.1 Cryomorphaceae bacterium | reverse complement strand
CAGAGTTCTGGTCAGCCCGGGGCAGGAGCGGTTATTCGTATTCGTGGAACATCGTCAATTAACGGTTCAGATCCTCTGTATGTTGTTGATGGTGTTGTGATTGGAGGAGGTATCGACTTCCTAAATCCCGGTGATATCGAAACCATCGAAGTTTTGAAAGATGCTGCCTCTGCGGCTATTTATGGAGCACGAGGCGCCAATGGAGTCATCATCGTAACAACTAAAAATGGTTCTAAGGCCCGTGGAATGGAGGTTAAGGTAACTTCTTATACTGGGGTTCAAAACCCATGGAAAAAAATCCCGGTATTGAACGGTACAGAATACGCCACTCTAATGAACGAAATGGCCGCTGCTGCAGGTCAACCTGGTTTGTACGAAAATCCTTCGCAATACGGCGCTGGGACTGATTGGCAAAGCCATGTCTTCAATCAAAATGCAATCATGCAAAGTAGCGATATCAGCATTGCCGGTAGCACTGATCGCGGTTCATACTATGCGTCTGTAAGTAATTTCAATCAGGAAGGAATTGTTGCTGAGGGGAAATCATATTATGAGCGTTTGGCTGCAAGATTAAATACAATCACGCACGTGAATGATAAGTTGACCGTTGGATGGAATGTGGCATATACGCACAATCAGAGTAATGGGGTAGCTGAAAATACAGAATGGGGTTCTCCTTTAGGAAGAGCACTAAACATGGATCCATTGACGCCACTTTATGAAACAGATCCAACAGTGCTGTCAACGGCACCGTATTCATCTGGCGGTGTATTACGCTCCAACTTAGTCCGTGATGCCAATGGAATTTTTGGAATCTCCAACCGAGTCACATCGGAAATTGTAAATCCTGTTGCGGCATATTCAATTATTAATAATTACGGATGGGCCGATAAAGTAGTGAACAACACTTATGCAGAATTTGAAATTTTGCCAGGCTTGAAGGCACGTTCGAGTATGGGGATTGATCTCGCATTTTGGGGAAATGAAGGATTTACACCTTCGCACTATTTGAACGCAACAAATCTCTTAGATACAAACAACGTTTACTCTAGCTTCAATAGAGGTTTTACATGGATATGGGATAACACTCTTACCTATACTCATAGTTTAGGAAAGCATAACTTGAATTACCTAGCAGGCCATAGTGCTCAGGAAGTTAATGGTCGATACATCGGGGGTAACAAAAGAGATGTACCCACTCAAGACTTTCAAGATGCTACTATAGATTATGCGAGAAATGAGATATCAGAGCAAGTATATGGCGGTAAATGGGAGCGCTATGCAATAGAGTCATATTTCGCAAGAGCTAATTACGATTATGACGGTAAGTACGTTGCTACCGCAATTTTACGTGCCGATGCTTCTTCTCGTTTTGGTTCTAACTACCGTTGGGGTTATTTCCCGTCGTTATCTGCAGGATGGAATATTCATAAAGAGGATTTCTGGATATATGACAACATCAATCAGTTGAAGTTGAAAGCTGGTTATGGATTGAATGGTAGCGATGCCGCCGGTTCATTGGAATATGCATCCACAATTATTGGAGGCCGCTCGTATACATTTGGCCGCAATGAAATTCTTACCAACGGAACAACTCCCGCACAAGTTGCGAATCCTGATTTGAGATGGGAAAGTGTTGCTCAATTAAATGTTGGTGCGGAGATACGCGCTTTTGATTATTTGGTTTTTGGTTTCGATGTATTTAATCGCCGAACCAACGATATGAAAACTAGACCACCGCTACCATCCTATATTGGAAACGATCCATCAACAGCAAACGTAGGCTCTATGTTGAATCAGGGTATTGATATGGAGTTTGGATATGACCGCGCCTACAATCGAGACTTCACAATAGGCGTTTCGGGTAACGTGAGTTTCATCAAAAATGAGGTTGTTCTTATCGGGAATGATGCGGGATACTTAACGGGTGCTGGCTGGGGACCTCAAGGCCTCGAGATTACAAGAATTACTGAAGGGCTACCAATCGGATACCTGTTTGGTTATCAAACGGATGGTATTTTCCAGAATATGGATGATGTATATGGATACACCTCAAGCGAAGGCGATACAATCCAGCCTGGCGCAAAACCAGGTGATTTCCGATTCGTTGATATAAATGGAGATGGTGAAATCACAGCGGATGACCGAACAATGATTGGTAATCCAACCCCTGATTGGACGGCTGGTATAACTGTGGATATGAGTTATAAGAATTGGGATTTGAATGTTTTCGGTCAAGGGGTCTTTGGAAACGACATTTACAATGCAACCCGTCGTTATGACCTACCAACTTCTAATATGCCTGCCACCGCAATAGATCGCTGGACAGGAGAAGGATCAACGAATACTCATCCTAGGTTGACCTTTGATGATAGAAATAAGAATTTTGCGCGCAGTTCTGACTTTTATGTAGAGGACGGAAGCTTCTTCCGTTTGAAATCTCTTCAGCTAGGTTATACGCTTACTGGAAACTTTGCCGAAAGCATAGGGTTGAGAAAAATGCGCATTTATTATGCTGGGACCAATTTGCTGACATTCACGAAGTATAGTGGGTTTGATCCAGAAATTGGTGCTGGAATGGGAATTGACAGAGGAATCTATCCTCAAGCAAGGGTTAATACAATAGGCGTTAACATCACATTTAAATAACAAGGAACAATGAAAAATAATATTAGTAACAAAAGTATTTGGGTTAGTTTAATAGTCTCTCTATCCCTTGTTTTAGGTTCCTGTTCTAAGGACTTCCTAGATACACGTCCTGTAGGAAGGGTTTTGGAAGTAAATTATTATCAGAATGAAGATCAGGCTTTTGAAGCCTTAGTGAGCATTTATGACGTGCTTCAATGGAATGATCAATGGGGGTTCACCATGTTCCGGTTCTTGCAGAACGTTGCATCAGATGATACTTATGCTGGAGGAAGCGATGCATCAGACCAACCGTCGTGGGTTGCCTACAACAACTTTACTCTGACGCCTAACCTTGGACCTCAGAGAGGTTTTTGGCAGAAAAACTACAAAGGAATTTACAGAGCTAATCTGTACCTAGAGAAAATCGATGGTATTGAGGATGCTTCTGAAGCTTTCCGCGTACGAACTAAGGGTGAGGCGAGATTCTTACGAGCCAAATTTTACTTTGACTTGGTTCGCTTGTTTGGAAATGTCGTTTATATAGATCACACTTTAGGAGCTTCAGAATATTATACTGTAAAGCAGGTTGGCCCAGATTCTATCTACTCATTGATCATTACTGACTTAGAGGCGGCCATCCAAGTTTTACCTTCATCTGTAAGTGCTAATCAGATTGGCCGCGCTACAAAAGGTGCAGCCGAAGCATTACTCGCCAGAGTACTATTATTCCAAAATGACGAAAGCAAGATGAGTCAAGTTGCTTCTCTATGTGAGTCTGTCATTCAGTCTGGCCAATACGGGCTACTTGGTAACTATGAAGATATTTGGACGAAAGCTGGGGAATGGTCATCTGAGAGCGTCTTTGAAATCACCTACAGCGAAAATTCAGCCTCTGATTGGGGTTCATTTGGCTGGGGAGGCGGCGAAGGTAATGTTGGTGTTCAATTTATTGGAATGCGCGACTATAATGGTCCTACATATGCAACTGGCTGGGGTTTTTGTCCCGTTTCAACGGAGCTTGAAGCAGCTATGGCCAATGATCCAAGATACCAGCATACAATTATCGATGCATCTGCCGTAGCAGGGGCGTCCTACACCGCGGGATACCAGAATACAGGCTATTTCATGAGAAAATATGCGCCCCTTGCCAACAATACTGCTCCGGACGGAGATCCAGCTTTGAATTGGGGCAACAATATTCGTGAAATAAGATATGCTGATGTTTTGTTAATGGCGGCTGAAGGGTTAGTGCGTTCCAATGGATCTGAGGCAACAGCTTTATCGTATGTGAATCAAGTGAGAAATAGAGTAGGTCTCTCGCCACTATCAAGTTCAGGAAATCAATTGTTAGATGATATTTATGAGGAACGCCGAATGGAACTTGCTACCGAAGGACATAGATTCTTTGATTTGATTAGAACAGGTAATGCTCAAGATGTTTTAGGCACTCAAGGTTTTGACATCAATACGCATAGATATCTGCCTATTCCTCAACAAGAAATTGATGCAAGTCAAGGAGTATTAACACAAAACCCAGGGTACTAAAAATCAATAATTATGTTTAAGAATATATTATCCATTATAGTTATATCTGTTGCGGTTGTCTCTTGTGAACCAAGTGAAGCCGGTCATACAGAATTAGGTGCTTTACCTCAGGCAGATTACACTATGTCATATGTTGACAGTAATACTGTGGACTTTACATCTACATCTTCTGGAGATCCGTTTTTGTTCTCTTGGGAGGTAGATGGAGTAGGTACTTATACAGGAGAAAATGTACAAGTCTTTATTGGTTCCATGGGTGTGTATGACATTACTCACACTGTATTTAATCAAGGTGGCTCGGCCTCAATAACCGGACAGGTTGAAATTTATAAAGACGGTCCTCCTCCATGTGTTGGCGCCGTAGAATGGCTGACCGAGTGTAACCAGCGTACTTGGAAAATTGCTCCGCAAGCCGGTGCACTATGGGTTGGTTCAGATGCAGGTCAACAATGGTGGGCCATTGATGGCAATGGGGCTGTTGATAGACCCTGTACGTTTAACGACGAGTGGACCTTTAAAGCAACTGGTGATATGGTTTACAATTCAAATGGTGATTTTTGGGGAGAACCGATTTTTGGATTTTCTCCAGAGGGATGCTTTCCTGAATCTGACCTTCAAGGAACCCAGTCTGCATGGCAAAGTGGAACACATGGTTTTGAAATTATTCCTGCAAATGGAACAAATCCTGATCAATTAAAAGTTGTGGGTACAGGAGCATTCATTGGCCTGCATAAAGTTGCCAATAACATGGAAGTAGGTCAACCGATTTCATCGATTACCTATGATATTGTTTCGATGACTGAAATTAATGGAGATCGTTATATGGAGGTTGAGATTGACTATGGTCCGGGACTTTGGCGTTTCACGCTCTATTCTGAATCTTAAATACAACAGTGAGTAAAGCGACTCAAATATTAGCAGTTTTTCTTTGGTGTTTGGCGATTTTAGGTTGCGAGGCTCCTACAACTCCGCGTTTGAGTGCCAGCGATCTTGAAATAGATGAAGGGCACAATACACATACGGTGGACTTTTACGTATACCTCAGTGAGGCGGCGCCAAGACCGGTCACTGTAGATTATCAAACCAGCGAGGTGAATGCAACGGAAGGTGAAGATTTTGAATCGATTCAAGGCACACTTGAAATCCCAAAAGGAGAGAGCGTAGGTGTATTCACGATAACTATATATGGTGATGAAGATTCTGAGAATACTGAGTCTTTTTGGATATCATTCAGCAATCCATCTAACGCTACAGTTCCTGAACCTTATGCCCAAGTCGTTCTTTTAAATGATGATGGCGCTCCACCAATTGATGGTTCTGGATTTAGCACACCTAACAGTTATCCCGGTATGTCCTTGGTTTGGGAGGAACAATTTGATGATGAACAACTCAATCTTCAAGATTGGAGCTACGAAACCGGAACTGGCAGTTGGGGTTGGGGAAACAATGAAAGCCAATGCTACAGGTCTGGCACCAACAACGCAGAGCTTGACCAAGGTTATCTTCGAATCACTGCAAAGCAAGAAACATATTTAGGTGCTCCATTTACCTCAGCACGAATAATTACTAAAGAAAAACGGAGTTTCCAATACGGCAGAATTGATATAAGAGCTAAGCTTCCACATGGACAAGGTATTTGGCCGGCGCTTTGGATGCTGGGCGATGATTATTCTACCGCAGGGTGGCCCTCTTGTGGTGAGATTGATATTATGGAACTAATTGGTGGCGAGGGATATAATGACCGTACGGTTTATGGTACGGCCCACTGGTCGAACAACGGCTCACATGCCTCATATGGGGGAAATACGAGCCTTCCTAACGGTGAAATGTTCAATGATGAATTCCACGTATTCTCCATTGTTTGGAACAGCAATTCAATTAAGTGGTATGTGGATAATTCACTTTATCACACGCTCAACATTGCCAACCTATCTGCTTTTCATCAAAAGTTTTTCTTTATTTTAAATATTGCCGTAGAAGGAAATTGGCCTGGCCCAATCGGCCCTTCAACCCAATTCCCCCAGTATATGCTGGTGGATTATATAAGAGTATTTCAATAATTACTAACCATAAATAATGCTTAACATGAAAAAAATTTACGCTTTATTAATGTTGTGTATGCCTATGCTTGGGTATTCACAGAACTACAATGTTACCTTCAAGGTTAACACTGCCAATATCACCGTAGGTCCTAATGGACTTTATGCTGGAGGCGGGGTTGTTGGAGGTGCCAATGCACTTCAGCTAACAGATGCTGACGGTAATGGTGTATATGAGGGGACTGTCTCTCTCAGTGGAGCAGGCGGAGGAAATTTTATTTTCCTAAATAGCCCTGCCAACGCCAATGATTGGGGAACCAAAGAAAATCTTAACGGACTTCCTTGTGCTGACCCATCTAACTATGATGATAGAATTCTTCCTGCGTTTGGCCAAGACACTACTCTATTGTTTTGTTTTGGAACATGTGTTAATGACACGGTTTGTCCGGCACCACCACCTACAAAGATGACTACTTTCATTGTTGATATGAGAGATACCAACATAACCTATGGTACGGTATATGTAAACGGTAGCTTTAATGGTTGGTGTGGATCTTGTAATCCAATGTCTGATCCAGAAGGCGATAGCATTTGGACGGCGTCATTGCCATTAACAAACGATTCTATTGAATACAAGTTCACATTAGATGGTTGGACAAATCAAGAGAATTTCGCGCCTGGAACTCCGGGAACTAAAACAAGCGGAATTTACACGAACCGTTTTGCCGTTTTGAATGGCGATACAATTTTGGATGGAAAAGAATACAACTCAGCTTATGCTGTTCCTGGCCAAGTTTATGTCACCATGCAGGTGAATATGAGCAACCAGACTGTTGATACCTCGGGAGTATTCCTTGCAGGTGGAGGTAATTTCGGAAATCCAGGGGATAATGAAATGTATCCAATCGGTGATAGTATTTACAGTATTACAAGAGCTAAGGATACTGGATTCTTCTCATTCTTCACATTCACCAACGGCGCTTGTCCGTCTTGGGGATGTAAGGAACAACTTGCGGGAAAACCTTGTGGTGATCCAGCTAACTATAATGATAGACAAACGGGTACGCTAACAAGCGACTTCCGTCTAAGAACATGTTTTGGAGAATGTACTGTTGACGGTACGTGTCCAGCACCACCAGTTCCAGTAGATGTTACTTTTAGAGTTGATCTTTCTGGCCATCCTAACGATAGCGCTTTCCTTCGCGGGGGAACAATCAACGGTTGGGCAGCGCCAGGTCTTCCAATGACTGATGATGATGGGGATAATGTCTGGGAATTGACATTGTCTAGAATGTCAGGTGAAACAATGGAATACAAATACAATAAAGGAACTTCTGCAGGCTCTACTGAGGAGTCTTTGGATCCTGCAACTAACGATAGTATTTGTACGCTAACAAGCGGTCCTTACACAAACAGACTTTTGATGACAAGTACTAGTGATACTATTTTGGATGTCAATTGTTGGGAAGAATGTGGTCCTTGTACAAATATTGGAGTTGAAGAATTAGGAGAGAGCTTCTCTATTAAGCCAAACCCTGCTTCTGATATTTTGATTGTTGAGAATACTACTGGCCTTCGCTCTGTAGTAACAATGTTCAACATTACTGGGGCGAAAGTTCTTGAAGAATCGTTCGAAACAGAAACACGTCTTGATGTGGCCTCAATGCCACGCGGTATGTATATCGTACGCGTTCAAAACGGTTCTTCTGAATCAGTTGTTCGTATTGCTTTGAATTAATGTCCTTGCAATAGGTTAGTAAGTTAAGAGGGCCCTGAATAGGGCCCTCTTTTTTTAGTAATTTTCAGTCGTGAACAAGTTTCTTTTTACAATTATTCCTCAATTTTTCTGTATTCTCTTGTATTCACAAAATGTGAATATAATTGGAACAGAATCAGGGTTAAAGAATCCGACTGTTTATTCTGTAGTTCAAGACCAATGGGGTTTTGTATGGATAGGTACACGCGATGGTTTGTATCGCTATAATGAAGGTCAGGCAGAGCTTTTTGATTTCCAGGATTCAACAAATGTTATTCGTTCGAATAACATTCAGAGTCTATTATGCACTGATGATTCCGTTTTATATGTTGGGATGCAATTGGGGGGGATAGTTTCGGTTGACCTAAAGACTTTTCGACCAATTCCTGATCAAATTACTC
>DMCR01000029.1:924-2963 GCA_003445735.1 Cryomorphaceae bacterium | reverse complement strand
AAGCTAACTGCCACCAATACTTGCTGATCGAGGTAAAAAACCTTATATTATGGCTTCCAGATGGGTCTCTCTTATTCATTGGAATTTATTTTAGAAGGTATCGGTGAGTCTGCAGAAACAGCGGGCAATTATGCTGGTTCAATTGAGGGCTTCGCTTCTTTATCTGAGGCTAAAGAAGGGGATCTCTCTTTTTTTTACAGCGATCAGTATAAGAAAGATTTAGAGAATTCCCAAGCATCCGTTATCATTGTACCCAAAGGGCACTCCATTGTGCCCAAGCCAGGGCAGTTATTATTAGCAGTGGAAAACCCTTCTTTGAGCTTAGCCAAGCTCTGTCGGGAAATTGAATCTGGTTTGATGCCTCGACCAGAATCGGGAATTCACCCCTCTGCGGTTGTCCATCCCTCGGCTGAGATCTCGCCAGAGGCCTATATCGGACCATTGTCAGTTATTGAAGCAGGAGCCGAGGTGGGAGCAGCGACTTTAGTCAGTCAAGTGACCGTTGGTCAGAATGCTCAAATAGGCGATGCTACATTCATTGGATCTCAGGTAGTAGTGGGTGCTTATTGTATCATCGGGGAAAGTAATCGTCTTTCAGAAGGTTCTGTGATTGGATCTGATGGTTACGGATACCTTCAGATTGACGGCAAACACGAGCGCGTTCCTCAAATTGGGATCGTAGAGACGGCTTCCCATGTAGATATTGGGGCGAACAGCACAGTAGATCGGGCGCGAATCGGACGCACCTTCATAGATGAAGGCACTAAGATTGATAATCTCGTTCAAATTGCTCACAATGTGCATATTGGAAAATACTGTCTGCTTATCGCTCAATCGGGTATTGCTGGAAGTTCTCAACTTGCGGATGGTGTTATATTAGCAGCTAAAGCGGGCGTTACCGGACATCTCTCTGTGGGAGCAAATTCTATTGTTGGACCGTGTTCTCTCGTTGTTAGTTCACTTGAGGCGAATAGTAAAGTAATGGGAGAGCCGGCAATGCCTAAATTCTTATATTGGAGAGTTAATGCACTCTCTCAAAAGTTGCCAAAATTATTTGAGCGATTTAAAGTAATAGAAGCATTGATAAATAAAAATTAATCCTTTTGTATCATTCTATGCAGACGGCACTTAAAATCTTTTGTGGAAATTCAAACCCATCGCTCGCCCGAGAGATATGTGACTATTTGGGTACCCCTTTAGGGAATGCCACCGTGAACAGTTTTCCCGATGGCGAGAGTTTTGTTCGAATTGAAGAGAACATTCGCGGAATGGATGTTTTCATTATTCAATCAACTTCAAATCCAGCGAATCAAAACTTGATGGAGTTATTCATCATGATTGATGCTGCGAGGCGAGCATCGGCCAATCGCATCACTGCGGTTATTCCCTTTTATGGCTATGCTCGTCAAGACCGGAAGGATCAACCCCGAGTGCCGATCACATCAAAATTGGTTGCTAATCTCTTGGTATCAGCTGGTGCCTCCCGAGTGATTACCGTCGATTTGCATGCTCAGCAAATACAGGGCTTTTTTGATATCCCCGTCGATCATCTCTACGCATCACCAGTAATGTTTAATTACCTAAAGCATATTGATCGTGATAATTTAACCTTATTTTCACCCGATGTAGGCGGTATGAAAATGGCGGCAGCCTATGCGAATTTATTAAAGGTGCCCTTGGGCTTCATTGCCAAGCGGCGGACCGATGCAGAAACAGTTGAAGCGGTTTCTTTAGTCGGTGATACTGAGGGGCGCGATGTACTTATTGTCGATGACATGACAGAAACTGCAGGAACCTTATGTGCCGCCGCTGAGTTGTTGAAAAAAAATGGCGCGCGTAAAGTTTATGCCGCAGTTAGCCACGGAGTACTTAACGATCGCGGTTATCAGCGCCTGTCTGAAGGTGTTCTAGATGAATTAATTACAACCAATACGACATCGCTTTTACAGAAAGAAGGTATGCCGATTAAAGTTCTCAGCGTAGCCAAATTACTCGGTGAGGCAATTAAGCGCATTCATAAAAATGAAAGTGTGACAGGA
>DMCR01000029.1:0-530 GCA_003445735.1 Cryomorphaceae bacterium | reverse complement strand
AATTTAACAATTTAATTATATTATACTGTATTATGAATTCCAAAATTCAAATTGTGTTACTATTGGCTTTCTCCACAACACTATTCCTATCCGCATGTGCGGAAGAGGGGCTGGAGAAATCCGGTGAGGTTTCGGGAAAAGTAATTATTGAAGAGGTCTTGCTAGCTCCAGTAGCGAGTAAGCCAGAAAACATACTTTTCTCTTATGCAGATACTCTAGAAAAAGCGACTCCAGCTGTAGTCAGCGTTTACACAGAAAAATATGCAACACCGTATGCCAATCGGATGCCCAATGGAATTCCAGAAATTTTTCGACAGTTTGGCTTTCCAGTTCCCGATTTCTACGAGGATCCGAATTCAAATGCACGGGAACCAGATGAAAAAGAATTGAGACCCTACGGAGCTGGATCTGGGGTGATCGTTTCTGACAAGGGCTATATAGTGACCAACCACCATGTGGTTCACGATCAGCAGGGCAAGCCTGTGGACAAAATTCGCATTCGTCTTCAGGATAAGCGAGAATTTGAGGCT
>DMCR01000123.1:6116-8851 GCA_003445735.1 Cryomorphaceae bacterium | reverse complement strand
GAAGTGTATTTGCTGTTTACGGCGGAGTACGGAGATAAGGAATTGGAGGAGCTGAGTGGGAATTGGACCATTACTCATACTCTGCTCGCAGACATTTACCCTTCCCAAGAAAATATTGTGATTTTCCATTACGATGGCCGTAAACAGACCAGTAGTTGCCGCGAAAGCAATGAATATCGCTTAAACTTTGATTTTTAATGTTCTATTTCAACCTAGGTATTCGCCATATCACCGACCTCGAAGCATACGACCACATGTTGTTCTTGTTGGCCTTAACGCTTCCGTTGCGCTTCGGGCAATGGAAGGCCATACTGAAGTGGATTACCGCATTTACCTTGGGGCATAGCCTTAGCTTGGCTTTGGCGGCGACAGAAATGATTAGGATGCCCAGTCATTGGGTGGAGTTGAGCATTGCTATTACCATCTCGATGACTGTGGGGTACCACCTGATCAATGGATTCAAGGTGGTGCAGGGGGCGTTGTGGCTCTCGGGTATTTTTGGGCTGATTCACGGTTTGGGGTTCGGATCCTACTACTCCTTTATTACGCAAAGCGATTCGTTTTGGTGGGCTTGGATTCCGTTTAATTTAGGAATTGAGGTAGGTCAAGTTCTCCTGGTTCTGGCCTTGCTTTTTGTATATTGGGCAGTCGAAAAAATTTGGCGCAATACCAAAGCCACGAAATGGATGCTCAGCGGGATGATTTTAACGTTGAGCATTCAAATGATTTTGGACCGATTGTCCTTTTAATTTGTACATAAAACCTCTCCATATGAAGCGTATTTTACTATCGCTCGTTGCCTTATCTAGTCTTGGCCTCTCGTCACAAAATGTAAATACTTCAAAATTCAGACAATTGGGCCAGGAGCTTCCTACTCCAAACGTCTACCGTACGGCTTCAGGTGCGCCGGGTCATGAATATTATCAGCAGCAGGCGGATTACAACATGTCTATCAGATTGGACGATGAAACCCAGCGTATTTATGGTGAGGAAACCATTACCTACACCAACAATAGTCCGGATGAGCTTCGCTATTTGTGGGTCCAATTAGACCAAAATATGCGCGCCCAAAACAGCATGACGCAGCAAATCAAAACGGGTGACATCTTCAACGACCGCACTGGAAAGCCTAAGACAGCTTTCTATAAGATAAAGAACAATCAATTCTACGATTTTGACGGTGGCTTCAAACTAGAGTACGTTCAAACCACTTCAGGCAGCAACTTGCGCTACACAATCAACAACACCATGATGCGTGTGGACCTTCCTTCACCGTTACGCAAGGGCCAGTCGTTCAGCTTCAAGATCAAGTGGTGGTTCAATATCAACGACCGTATGGATATTGGCGGCCGTTCGGGTTATGAATACTTCGAAGAGGACGACAACTACCTCTACACCATAGCTCAATTCTTCCCACGCATGGCCGTGTACAATGATGTAGAAGGATGGCAAAATAAGCAGTTCCTGGGTCAAGGGGAGTTTACCTTGCCTTTTGGTGATTACAGGGTGAGCATAACCGTACCGACAGACCACGTAGTAGCTTCTACCGGTACTTTGACGAACGCTTCTCGCGTACTTAACTCCACACAACGTGCCCGTTTGGCTAAGGCTGAGAAGAGCTTTGACGATCCTGTAATCATCGTGACCCAAGACGAAGCCATTGAGGCAGAGCAGAACAAAGCGAACAGCACTAAGACTTGGGTTTTTGAAGCTGAAAATGTGCGTGACTTTGCCTTTGCAACTTCTCGTAAGTTCATTTGGGATGCACAGGCCGTAGATATCAATGGTAAGACCACGATGGCCATGAGCTACTATCCAAAAGAAGGTAATCCACTGTGGGAGCAGTACTCTACTCGAGTAGTGGCACACACCCTTAAAGTATATAGTAAATTCACCGTGGATTATCCATACGAAAAAGCTATCTCAGTTCATACAAAGTGGATTGGTATGGAATACCCGATGATTTGTTTCAACGGTGGTCGTCCAGAGGCGGATGGCACCTACAGCGAAGCCACGAAATACGGCATGATAGGGGTAATTATTCACGAGGTAGGCCACAACTTCTTCCCGATGATCATTAACTCCGACGAGCGTCAGTGGACTTGGATGGACGAAGGATTGAACACCTTTGTACAATATTTGACAGAGCAAGAGTGGGATCACGCATACCCATCACGTCGTGGACCGGCGCACAAGATTGTGCCATATATGAGTGGTCCAAAAGATGAGATGGTACCTATTATGACAAATTCTGAAAGTGTGCTTCAGTTTGGTAATAACGCCTACGGTAAGCCTGCTACAGCATTGAATATTCTCCGCGAAACTGTCATGGGTCGTGATTTGTTTGACTATGCGTTTAAGGAGTACAGCCGCCGTTGGGCTTTTAAACACCCGTCTCCGGCAGATTTATTCCGTACTATGGAGGATGCGTCGGGCGTAGATTTGGATTGGTTTTGGCGAGGGTGGTTCTACACCACCGACCATGTAGACATCTCCTTAAAGGATGTGCAGTGGTACCAAATGTCTACGCAGAACCCAGATATTGAAAAGCCGTTCAAAGAAGTAAAGGCGGCAGAGGCAGATGCCCATATCGGCAAACCTCGCAACAGTGTCATTCGTACGATGGTGGATGAAGTGCCCGAAACCCGTGATTTCTACAACTCGTATAACCCATATACCGTGAGTGAGGCAGATCGCGAGGCCTATAATCGCTACCGCGATAGATTAACAGCCGA
>DMCR01000123.1:0-5719 GCA_003445735.1 Cryomorphaceae bacterium | reverse complement strand
ATCATGCCATTGGTATTGCGATTCACGTTGGAGGATGGTCAAGAAGAAGTTATTCGCATTCCAGCTGAGGTCTGGATCAAGAATGAAGAAGAGTTTACTAAGTGGTTCAACTTCAAGCAGCCAGTCGTTCAAATTACCCTAGATCCATTTTTGGAAATGGCGGATACGGATCGTTCAGACAACTATTGGCCAGCACTGCAAGAGCCCAACAAGTTTGATGTGTATTCTCGTGAAGCTACCAGCCGCTGGCAGCGTAACGGTAGTAGTAATCCTATGCGCGAGGCTCGTGCTTTGAAAGATAGATAGGCGAACAAACACCGTAAAAGATGTAATAACTCCTCAAAACGCTGGGAGGAAAAAGAAAAAGGCGCCCATCGGACGCCTTTTTTATAATGCTTTGGAGCTTAGTTCATGACCATGTTCAAATATTGACTCAATCTATTTTTGACATTTTTACGCTCCACGATGAAATCTAGGAAGCCGTGCTCCAACAAGAACTCAGAAGTTTGGAAGCCTTCTGGTAAGTCTTTACCAATAGTCTCTTTTACTACGCGAGGTCCAGCAAACCCGATCAAGGCACCAGGTTCTGCGATGTTGATATCACCGAGCATTGCGTAAGAAGCCGTTACACCACCCGTCGTTGGATCTGTAAGGAAAGAGATGTATGGGATTTTCTTATCGTCCAACAGGGCGATTTTAGCAGAGGTCTTGGCCATCTGCATCAAAGAAAATGCCGCTTCCATCATACGAGCGCCACCTGATTTAGAAATCATTATAAACGGCGCCCCTGTCTTAAGGCTATGATCCATAGCACGCGAGATTTTCTCTCCTACCACAGAGCCCATAGAACCGCCGATGAAATTAAAGTTCATACAAGCGACCACAACTTCACGACCGCTCATCATCCCATATCCGGTAGTTATGGCGTCCTTCAGTCCTGATTTCTTTTGGCCTGCTTTCAAACGATCCGTGTAGGGCTTGGTATCCTCAAATTTTAGAGGATCCTTACTTTGCATGTTGACATCCAATTCTGTGAATGCCCCGTCGTCAAATAGTATTTCGAAGTACTCTTCAGCGTTAATGCGATCGTGGTGTCCACAATTGCCGCACGTCCAAAGCGTTGATATATGGTCTTCTACACTTACAATGACCTTACATTTCGGACACTTGTGCCAAAGGCCATCGGGGGTTTCTTTCTTGTCCTTGGTTTCGGTAGTAATCCCCTCTTTTGTTCTCTTAAACCAACCCATGTAAGTTGCTCTATTTAAGTTCCAGATTGCTAATGTAGATAAAAAGGGCACTCCTTCTGCAGGAGTGCCCTTTGAGTTTATCGGAAAATCCCTCGCTTATGCGATGGTTATTTCGTCGTTCAAATAGACATCTTGTACCGCGTGAAGTAGTGCGATACCGTCTTTGTATTCCTTCTGGAATGCTTTACGACCAAGTATCAAACCTTGACCGCCTGCACGTTTGTTGATTACTGCAGTAGCTACCGCTTCGCTAAAGTCATTTGCGTTATTACCAGTAGATGCACCACCAGAGTTAATTACACCAATACGACCATTGTAGCTGTTTAAGACTTGGTATCGTGTCAAATCAATTGGGTTATCAGTAGTCAATTCAGAGTACACCTTCGGGTGCGTCTTACCGTGACCAGTTGCATTGTACCCACCGTTGTTGGTTGGCAACTTCTGCTTGATGATATCCGCTTGGATAGTTACCCCTAGGTGGATCGCTTGTGAAGACAAATCTGCAGAAGTGTGGTAATCAACACCATCAACTTTGAACGCGTCGTTACGAGTGTAGCACCAAAGGATGGTTGCCATACCTAGTTCGTGCGCTCTTTCGAAGGCCATTGCTACTTGCTCGATCATTTCACGAGATTGCGGGTGACCGAAGTAGATTGTCGCACCCACTGCACAGGCACCCAAGCTCCATGCCTCATCTACCGAACCGTATGGGCTCTGCAAGAAAGTGTTTGGTGCACTCAAGTATTCATTGTGGTTGATTTTTACCACGAAAGGTATTTTATACGCCCATTTGCGAGCTACAGTGGCCAATACACCGTAGGTAGAAGCTACCGCATTACAACCTGCATCAACCGCCATCTTAACGATGTTCTCAGGATCGAAGAACATTGGGTTAGGTGCGAAAGAAGCACCAGCACTGTGCTCGATACCTTGGTCAATAGGTAGGATGCTCAAGTATCCAGTGTTTGCCAAACGACCAGTGCCGTACAAACGCTGTAGTGAGTTCATCACTTGGATACTGCGGTTAGATTCTGTGAAAGATTCCGTGACAAAGTTGCCTGATGGAAGGATCGCCAAAGAATCTTTGGTGATTGCAGTTGAGGTGTGGTTTAACAACGTATCTGCTTGGTCTCCTAGCAACTCTCTAATTTTGTCAATGGACATCATAGTTATAGGTGTTTAATTGTGCGGGCTAAAATAGGCCAAAAATGCACAACAATAAACCCCAGTTCTAGAAAGGATATCCTATGCCTAATGTTAGGTTAAAATCGTGCCATTTCGGGTCTTGAATTACCCAGTTTGATCGGTCTACAGCCCCCGGATGATGGACCTTCAGGGCGATATCGGCACGCATGATGAAAAATTCCAAATCGTATCGGAACCCAACACCTGTATTAAGACCGAATTGTTTGTAGAAGGAGTTCCATCCGAAAGTGCCTTTGGAAATAGCCTCTAATTGGTCAGCGGTTAAATCATTTCCATAAGACCGGTTGTAGAGCCACATATTCCCCGCATCCAAGAATACTGCACCTTTCCAAGCGTCGTGCATGGTGAATCTATATTCGGCATTGACGACGAATTTGATGGGTGCGGCAGCGAAATATCCCCTTGTGCGCAAGAGTTCTTCGGAGGTAGCGCCTGGACCAAAATGGTAGGCGGTCCAGCCGCGCATGTCGTTCGCCCCGCCCATGAAAAAGGACTTTTCAAACGGCATAAAGCTTTGGTCGGGGCTCCAGTGTTGCGACAGGCCTAGGAATGTTCTCAAGGCTATCTCGCGCTGGTGTACCAAGGGCTGGTATAGGCGCAAGTCCACGGAGCCTTTGGCAAAGGGCATCAATGGTACGCCGCTGATGGATGTAAGTCCCATGCTGCGCCAAAGATGGCCGCCGGTTTCGAGCTCCACGGCGGTGAAGTACCTCGTGTTGCCTTGGGTCCAAGTCTTGTTCATCCTGTAGCCACTTTGTGCGAAAACCAAATCTTGGAAACCGTTGAAAAGGAAGGGGGCGAGGGTGCTGTCGGAGGTGAAATCAATCTGTACAAAAGAGAATCTCCATGGGCTCAGGGTGTACTGCGCGCCGCTGACTTTCCATCGGTACTCGAGATAGGAGCTCAGTACATTTCGGTTGAATTCGTCTACACGGAATTGGAAGGAAGATTTAAGTCCAATTTCAGTACGGGGCTGCCAGTATTTAGATTTTTTGGGTAGCAATGTTGTTGGCAATAGAAACTTTGGAAAGCGCAAACTCCCAGATGCATTGAGTTCGCGAGCGTCTAATAACCAGGTGGTGTTGGTGGAGTTGCGTTGTTCGGTGACCGAGCCTCCGAGGCTTAGGCGGAGTACTTCACCCCCTTTGAACAGGTTGCGGTTATCCCAGCTGAATTGGCCTCCTAGACCTATGCTGCCATTATTGCCCAAACCTTCAATACCTGCGCTGACCGAGCGCTTAGATAGGGGCGTGAGTTTTAGGTTGGCCATGAGGTCGTCGCCGGATTCGACAATGTCAATCTCTACACTTTTAAAGACCCCGAGAGCAACTAAGTTCTTGTAGGTTTCTTTGATCGCACTGCTGTTGTAGCTATCGCCGGTCGATAGAAAGATTTGTTGATCGATGAATTCGGGTCTAAATTTTAGGCCGTTTTGTACCACATCGATACCATTTGAGGTGCGCGTGCTGTCGGTTATGACAGTGGTGTTGCCGTAATCATAGGTGGGTTGAGCTCTAATGCTGGTCAAGGTTCTGCGACGCACATCGCCTCCAAAACTGTAGGGGTCTACCACACCAATGAGGTTAACCTCTTTGGGTCCATGGGCAGTATCTAATTCGAAATACACCCACCCTAGTTGGGCTTTGAAGTATCCGTTGTTTTTGAGGAAGTTCGTAAGGTCTAGCTGGGCTTGCTCGATATCCTCGGCAACTACACCGTCGCCGGTAGAGAAAAGTGGTGGATAATAGGCCAGTGCAGAGTCGATAAAGCGATTGGTGGAATGTAGCTCGAAGGAGCTTAGGGTATATTTTGGTCCTGTGTTGACGTCGTAAAAGGCCTTGGCTTTCCGACCTTTTACTTCGTCATAACTCGTGACTTTAGCGTTGAAATAGCCAAGATTGAAATAATGTATGCCTAATTGCGAGGCACTCTGCACTCGCGATAAGGAATCTAGATAGACCGGAGGCTCGCCAATATTCATGAGCCATTTACCCACACCGGTATTTGAAATTTTTTCTCCGGCCCCGTACATGCTCAAGAAGAGGCGCACCCCTGCCCATCCCTTATTGGGTCGTTGGCGCAAGATGTCGTAATCATCGTCACTTTGGCTGGCTTTGCCGTTGATTGTGATGTTGTTTTCAATAAGTAGGGGTTCGGTGTGGCTTGCCTGTTGCAACCCGGAACACGATGAAAAGGCGAGCAGCAAAACAGCTGCACGAGAAAAGGAATGTATTTTAGCTCGAAATTCAATCACTGTGCTCACCAAAAATCAGGAAAAACTCATCCGAAGCCTTTCCGTTCGAAAGAACCGAAAAAAGACCGGGCTATTAGTCGCTGAGGGAATGAAGTTAGTCACAGATTTCCTCAATAGCGGCCTTGTTGCGGAGAATATTTTCGTGGTGGACAGTGCCGATGCTCAGGAGATCACTGGACCCATCGAGTGGATTAGTGAGGCCGAAATGAAGCGTATAACGTTTTTGGAGACGCCGTCGCCCATGTTAGCGGTGTTTCAGGTGCCGCAGCCCGACGAGCTGGATTGGGCGGGCATGGTGCTGGTGCTGGATCGCTTGCAGGACCCCGGCAACGTAGGCACGCTGTTGCGATCGGCCTTGTGGTATGGGATTACGAATGTGGTGACATTGACCGGTACGGCTGATTGTTGGTCGCCAAAGGTGGTACAGAGCAGCATGAGTGCGTTAGCGCACTTGAAGGTGCACCCGATGGACGAAGGAGAGTTTTTGAGTAAGGTGAAAGAGGCTGGGGCCCAATTAGTCATTGCGGACATGGCCGGAACGCCTGCTCGCGGATTTAATTGGACCCAAAAAACAGCTCTAGTGCTTGGCAATGAAGGCCAAGGCGTATCCCCAATGCTGAAAGAGATGCGTGATGCGACCATTACGCTGCCGGGAGATGCGAGTAAGATGGAAAGTCTGAATGTGGCTGTTAGTGGTGCTACCTTACTATACGAGTACGCTATTTCGCAAGCCTAGCTTTGTACTGAAGGTTCAATACGACACCTCCGACTACCATGGCGATTCCCAAAAACATCGTTCCGTTCGGGACGAAGTCGAAGAGTAGGATGTCCCAAGTAAGAGCGAATATTACCCCGATATATTTTAATGGAGCGACAGTGTTGATCTCGGAGCTTTGGTAGGCTTTGGTCATGTAGACTTGGGCGAATTGGGTCAAAATTCCAACTGCTATCAGGAGTAGCCATTCCATACCTACGGGGGTGATCCAATTGAAAAAGCTGAAACCAATCA
>DMCR01000040.1 GCA_003445735.1 Cryomorphaceae bacterium | reverse complement strand
GGTGTGGTTGGGGCAACCTACAACAAACGACTCTCTGCAAACAGTTATGTGAAAAGCGGTGCTGCTGTTTCGCGTTCTGCCATCCATGCCTTGAACAACAAGGTGTTCAGAAGCGTAGATTCTTCCAATGTAGATGAATTGCGCTGGCGCGTAGATTCTTCTCCTAAGATCCTTAACTACTGGTACTACGAAACGAAAATTCATGGCTATAGCCACTATACGAAGAAGATTGATGCCCGTCAAAGCTTTAAAGCAGGGGTGAATGTAGATTACGTGATGGTGGACTATTTAGATTCTACTCGTATAGTAAACGGCCTCACAGGGGTGATCTCAGAATGGGAATTTCCGTGGGGTCAAGCTGATGGAACTCCAGTAACAGATAACTATGCCATCGTACAGCCCTTCATCAGCTATAAGAACAGATTGACGGATGATCTGACTGTGACGGCTGGTTTTACAGCGCTGTATTCAACCATCAACGATAATTCCTTAAGTCCGCTAGAACCTCGGTTAGGATTGAACTATGAGCTTGATAAGAATAACAAGCTATTCACTGGAGCTGGTTATCACAGCCAGATGCAGAGCAGTTATTTGTACTACTACCGTGGTTCTCAAGCCACGCCTCAGGCCATCGCAGACGGACTATATGGTACGGAATACAACAAGGGTATGGGATTGACCAAGAGTGCGCACTTAGTCGCAGGTTGGGAGCACAATTTTGAATACCCAGTTCGTATCAAGTTGGAAACGTATTATCAATACTTGTGGGATGTACCTGTTGAAATAGTTCCGTCTTATTTCTCACTAGTAAACGGAGGAACTGGATTTGGACGTCTGTGGGCAGAGCCATTGGAGAATGGGGGTACAGGACGCAACTACGGGATTGAATTCACCGCGGAGCATTATTACCGTAACGGCTTCTACAGCCTATTTACAGGTTCATTGTTCGATGCGAAATACAAAGGCTCAAAAAATGTTAATACAGCCGGTACAAGCTCTCTAGATAATATTTGGGTGAACACTACATTCAACGGTCGGTATGCATTCAATTTTATTATGGCGAAGAACTACCAGTTGAGCAAGTATGGTGTTTTGAACCTTGGAACAAAGGTGAGCTCTATCGGTGGACGTTGGTTTGGGGATATTGATCCTACCGCCTCTGCGATAGGTTCCGAAATAGAATTTTTTGACGATGCTACGTTCAATAGCAATCAATATCGTCCATACTTCCGTTTAGATTTCAAGGTGGGCTATAAGTGGAACTTCATGAACCTAGCTCATGAGTTTGCTTTGGATATTTCAAACATCACCAACAACAAGAATATCTTGACCTTGACCTACTTACCAGAAACGGGTGAGATTGCTGAGAACTATCAGCTCGGACTCTTCCCAGTCTTCTATTACAAGATGGATTTCTAAGGCCATAGCAACAATGAAAAGCCCCGCTTAGGGGCTTTTTATGATTAAGAATTACGGTAAAAACGGTGCACTACCTCATCATGCTCGATACTGAAGAAACCATAGTGCGAGGCGTAGGTAATCTTTGGATTCACCGGTACCTCAATCTCGTCGTTTCTGTATAGGGCTTCGTGTTCCAATAAACCCATTTTATCAAACTTTCTACCCTTAAACGTATGTCCGTCTACCTCGCTGATATCAAACCATGCACCTTCTCCAAGTCCGCCCAACCACTGGGCAGTTATAGGTAAGCTTGATGGACGCTTAGGCTCAGCAATATCCCCGTGAATGCTATCGTCAGGTCGAGATTCAGTGTATTTGGTAAAGGCAGTCTCTAACAAGCCCGCACTTAGATCAGTGATGCTGTGACGTCTGCTCTTCTCCAAAAATTGCAACGTTCCGCCTTCAAAACTGTAAATAGTATCCTGCGTTTTGGCCGCTACAACATTGAACAGTGGAGTAGGACGCAAAGTCAATGGGTATTTCAGCTTCGTCCCCACGGTACCGTCTTCGCTTGCAACCTTAATGGTTTCCGTTACGTAACGCGCACAGTTGCTCGCACTTTTTAGTAGACCATTGTAAGGGAAATACCCTCTCATGACCATTTCATCTGCGTACTTCTTAGCCTTGATATAATCTATAGATTTGCTTACCGAGAATACTAACGGCCCTACGCCATGCGTATACTTTGCTTTGTGCTCAAGTTCCGCGGCAATCTCTTCTACGTTCATCAAATCCTTCTCCTCGTTGAATACTGCTTTGGTAGATAAAGCTAGTTCAGGATCAGTGTATTTACTGCGTGCTCGCCCAAAACCACGAGGGGAAATGTAGCGTCCAAAATCGTAATAGATAACTTCGTGAGATTGAGGATTGATCAAACAAATCGCTGCATGCCCCACGCGAAAGTTGAGGTTCTTTACTAACCCCGCCTTTCTTAAAAAAATTGGGAGGCTCTCATCCGCTCTCGCAGTACACTGAGGCCAAGAAATCACAATGGCAGTATCTAGATAAGACATTCTCTACGAATAAATCCAAGAGTAAAAATAGGGTAAAAACCAAAAGTTGAATTCCCGTTACCCCATCAATTTTAACAATTCATCATAGTCCCGAACCGTAAAGTTCGCAACTACACTGCGCAGCTCTTCGTCCGTCTTGCTTGTTCTCACAGCAATAACAGTGGCAGCGCACGCCTTTCCGGCGGCAACACCTGAGGAGGCATCTTCTATAACCTAGAATTGATTTGGCCCGATATTTTCATCTATGGCAGCGAGAATATGGTATACTCGTCCAAATGTATAGCGCCCGTTGGCAATCTTGTAAAGGTCCGTAGCGTCGTCACGCCCGTAGGTACTTCTCGTCCTTCAGCGTGTGGATCCCAGG
>DMCR01000074.1:9714-10028 GCA_003445735.1 Cryomorphaceae bacterium | reverse complement strand
ATGGAGGCGGCTAATATCCTCAAGCCGGCATTAGCCCGTGGCGAGCTTAGAGCTATCGGTGCCACTACCCTAGACGAATTTCAAAAGTATTTTGAAAAGGATAAGGCTTTAGAGCGACGCTTCCAAAAGGTCATGGTTGAAGAGCCGGATCAAGAAAGCAGTATCAGCATCTTGCGCGGGATCAAAGAGAAATACGAAACCCACCACAAAGTCAGGATTAAAGATGAGGCGGTGATTAGTGCTGTAGAATTGAGTTCTCGTTATATTAGTGATAGATTCCTACCAGATAAGGCCATCGACTTGATGGACGAAGC
>DMCR01000074.1:3339-9403 GCA_003445735.1 Cryomorphaceae bacterium | reverse complement strand
TCGACTTGATGGACGAAGCGGCTTCAAAGATTCGTATGGAGATTAACTCTAAGCCGGAGGAATTAGACATTCTAGACCGTAAAATCCTTCAACTTGAAATTGAGCAGGAAGGCATTAAACGGGAGGACGATAAAAAGAAATTGGCCGTTATTAAATCTGAGCTCAGCGAATTATATGAAGAACGCAATGCCCTCAGTGCCGTATGGGAACGCGAGAAAAACAGTGCGGAGCGCATTCAAGAAATCAAAGAACGCTTAGAGCAGTATAAGCTCGAAGCCGAGCGTGAGGAGCGCGCTGGTAACTATGGAAGAGTTGCTGAAATTCGCTATGGATTGATTCAAGAGGAAGAAAAAGAACTGAATCAAGCCGAAGCAGATCTCGAGAATAGCGAGCGTACCATGATTAAAGAAGAGGTTATCGCTGAAGATATTGCAGAAGTCGTGAGCCGCTGGACCGGTATTCCCGTGCAGAAGATGTTGGAAAGCGAGCGTATGAAACTGCTCCGTATGGAAGAAGAGCTCCACAAGCGCGTGGTGGGGCAGGAAGCGGCCATTGGCGCTGTGAGCGACGCGATACGCCGTTCTAGAGCCGGTTTGGGTGATCCTAATAAGCCTATTGGGAGCTTCCTATTCCTCGGAACGACCGGAGTGGGAAAAACCGAGCTTGCTAAGGCCCTCGCGGCCTACCTTTTTAACGACGAACAAGCGATGACGCGTATCGATATGAGTGAATACCAAGAGAAGCACAGCGTGAGCAGATTGTTGGGTGCGCCTCCGGGATATGTCGGATACGATGAGGGGGGGCAATTAACCGAGGTGGTTCGCCGCATGCCCTACAGCGTTATTCTCTTGGACGAGATTGAAAAGGCGCATCCCGACACGTTCAACATTCTCTTGCAGGTGCTCGATGATGGTCGCCTAACGGATAATAAAGGCCGTACGGTGAACTTCACTAACGCCCTAGTGATCATGACGAGCAACATTGGTTCTCACCTGATTAACGAAGCCATCGATCAATACGACGGCGAGGAGTACGCCACCATGATGAACAGATTAAAACCTGAGCTCATAGGACTTCTACAGAAGGTGGTACGCCCAGAATTCATCAACCGCATCGATGAAATCAGCGTATTCAGCCCGCTCGATAGGAGCGAGATGAGTAAGATTGTGGGCTTGCAACTAAATGCGGTAAAGCGACGCTTGAACGAGCAGAACATCACCTTAGAGGCCAGTCCAGAAGCCATCGCCCACCTCAGCGAGGCTGGCTGGGATCCACAATACGGCGCGCGACCAGTGAAACGAGCCATTCAAAACGAAGTGCTCAATGCACTGAGCAAGGAAATCATTGCAGGCAAGGTACATGCCGACGATGTGATTCTGTTGGATGCCTTTGAAGGGGAGCTGGTCTTCAGAAACGTGGACCTGACCATCTCATAGAAGCAGGCAACCCGAATTAAAAAACCGCGGCCCTTGGCCGCGGTTTTTTAATTATCGGTAAATTTTTTGCGAATCCAAATATTGGGTCCAGCGACGCTGATTGACCAAGTGACCCGCATAATTGCGCGCAAAAGCATGATAACCGGGGTTATCTGGATTCGCACACATAAAGAGGTAATCGTGGTTCGGAGCCTCCAATACTGCCAATAAAGCCGCCTTTTCCGGCACGCAAATAGGTCCCGGCGGCAATCCATTGATTAAATAAGTATTGTATGGATGCTCCAACTTCAGGTCCCGGGTTAATACACGGCGTACGGGCTGGTCTGGATTTAATTCATTTAAGGCAAAAATGACTGTAGGATCTGCCTGAAGTTTCATCCCTTTCCGCAACCTGTTCAAATACAATCGCGCCACTAAGGGACGATCGGTCGCCTTTGAGCTTTCCTTCATGACGATGCTGGCGAGGGTACTGACTTCCCCAGGAGTCATTTTCATTGCTTCAGCTTGCTTGATGCGCGATGGCGTCCAAA
This sequence comes from Cryomorphaceae bacterium, assembly GCA_003445735.1. Taxonomy (GTDB): domain Bacteria; phylum Bacteroidota; class Bacteroidia; order Flavobacteriales; family Schleiferiaceae; genus UBA10364. The sequence continues at coordinate 7,437 of DMCR01000074.1, read as the reverse complement.
AGGCGATGGTATTCTGATAGAGTTTGTTTGCGATGGATTTGGCAGAAGAATTCCAATACACCTCATAGGTATCCGGCAAAAACGCACCTAAGGCCAAAGGACCCTCCCATCCGTCCATAGGCACTTTCAAGGCCTTGTATAGGTCTGTACTATCTGCAAGCAACTTCTTACTCAATTTCCCCGCGAGGTCTGTCAAATTATCCGCACTGGTAAAGGTGATGTGAATAGGTTCCTGTAAACCCGCCTTTAAGGCATTAATCAAAGTATTGTTGCTCATACCCTGATCGATAATATAATGACCAGATTTCACCTTGGTCAACCCCTTATTCTTTGCCAGCATCAAAAACCCCTGTGGATTGAGAAGTACCTCGTCCTCCAACAGTTGAGCGTATAGCTGCTCGGCGGTGGTGCCTTCATTGACATATAGTGCATAAGGCAATTTTTCATCATTCACATTGGGCTCAAAGATCACATTGTATCCGGTGTAGGCGATATAAATCATCGCAACCGGCACTAAAATGCCGAACAAGAGGACTAGGGTTTTTCTCATAGGATAATCTTTTGGAAGATTTTAGCATCGACATACTCGCCTTCCCACCAAATCCAATGCATCAACACTCCTACTTCTCGGAACCCACGCGATTCAAACAACGCAAGACTCGCATCATTGATCATGGGCACATGTGCGTATAAATTCTCCACATGTAAAGTGTTATAGGCATAATGCTCCATGGTTTCCAGGGCCAATTTCGACCAACCTTTCCCACGATGTTTTTCCTCAATCATAATGCCCACGCCCGCTCGTTTGGTAAAAGGATCATAATCGAACAAATCGACAGCTCCCACGGGATCGCCGTCTACGTCAAGAATCAAACGCAATTGGCCGTGTGTTACTAAATTTTCGTGACGCGTTAAGTACTGTCTTAGATTCAGCATAGAGTAAGGCTCCTTGGTGGCACTGACGCACCAAATCGAGGCATTATTTTCAATATTCATGAGCCACTTCAAATCTGACTCTTCTGGGGCGCGCAATACGCCTAAATCTTTGACAGATATCATATGGGTTATAATTCTATGGTTCCTTCAAATACCTTCACAGCGGGCCCTTTCAATACCACATCGGTAAAGGGTCCCATGCCCTTGAAATCCACCTCTAGTACTCCGCCCTGGGCATAGAGTTTCACGGGTGCGGCGGATACCCATTGCTTCGCCACGGCGACCATCGCCGCACCAACAGCCCCAGTGCCACATGCCAGGGTTTCCCCTTCTACGCCACGCTCGTAGGTTCGTATGGATAATTCGTCATTGCAGGCTTGGATGAAGTTGATATTACATCCTTCGGCGCCATAACGATTACGAAGATCTCGGGCTACCGATACAAAATTGGGGCCCGCCAAACGGTTTTCAACATGATGTGGAGAACCTGTATTTATGAAAAACCCTCCATGGCACTCTTCAATGGCAGGTGCATCGACCATTCCAAGGGCAACCTTATCTCCATCAAAGGTGGCCCAATGCGGTCCATCGATGGCTGTGAAATTGGCTCTATCCTGGATGAGACCGAGGTCTTGGGCGAACTTGGCAACGCAACGCCCACCGTTGCCGCACATGGTGCTTTCGTTGCCGTCGGCATTGTAATAGACCATATAAAAATCCTCTCCTTCGCTGCGCGGCTTTTCCAACAGCATAAGGCCGTCCGCGCCGATGCCGTAGTGGCGGTGGCAGAGTTCGGCGATACGCTCAGAAGATAATTGGACCGTGCCCACCCTATTGTCGAAAAGGATAAAATCATTACCGGCACCGTGGTATTTATAAAAGGTATAAACCATTACTCCTTAGGATGTTAAAAGGCGTTAAAATTATGCACTTCAGCGGTTAAGCTGCGTTGATTTGGTGTATAATTTGAAGATACGATAAGGAACCTTCATCAAAAAATTGCAGGCTATGAAAGTCACAACGAAAACTCTAGGTCTTTTATTTTTCACTACCCTCGGGGGTGCAGCTATCGCATTGGGCGGTGCACATCTGATGGGCTACTCCGGTAAAACGGTCATTATCCAAGAACGCGAAACTCCTCCCGCCCAGCGCACCAACCTCAGTGCAGCCACCACAGCCATGCCCTCGGATTTTGTGGGCGCGGCGGAGCGAACGGTGGAAGCCGTAGTACACGTCAAAACCACGGCAGAGCGCGTGCAGAATTACTACAACCCGTTCAATGATCTGTTTTTCGGGCGTCCCTCTACCCCACAGCGCTATGAGGTGCAGGGCAGCGGATCGGGCGTGATTCTATCGGAGGACGGATATATTGTCACAAATAACCACGTAATCGACCGGGCGAAGGACATCACCATTACCTTGGCCAATAACGATGAGTACAAGGCGACATTGGTAGGCACGGATCCCACTACGGATATTGCACTATTGAAGATTGAGGCAAAGGAATTGAACTATGTACAAGTGGCCAATTCCGATAATGTCCGCCTCGGTCAATGGGTCTTGGCGGTGGGCAATCCTTTCAATCTCACCAGCACCGTGACCGCGGGCATCATCAGTGCCAAAGGCCGCGACATCAACATCATTAACGAGCAGAGCGCCATTGAAAGCTTCTTGCAAACGGATGCCGCGGTGAACCCCGGAAACTCGGGCGGGGCCTTGGTCAATACTGCAGGGGAATTGGTCGGCATCAATACTGCCATCTCCTCGCGCAGCGGTTCATTCGAGGGCTACAGCTTCGCCGTGCCTTCCAACCTCATGCTCAAGGTGGTCAAGGATCTAAAGGGTTTTGGCCGTGTACAACGAGCCTTCATTGGTATCAACTACAATGAAGTGACCCCTGCCCTCGCCTCTGAACTCGACCTCAACGTAAATTCAGGCGTATACGTCGCGAATGTCATCGCTGGAGGTTCTGCATACGATGCCGGTCTCAGGCTAGGCGATGTAATCATCAATTTGGCGGGCAAGGAAGTACGCAGTGGAGCAGATTTAACCGAAGCCCTAGGCCAACACCGTCCGGGTGAACGACTCGACATTGTGGTGAACCGCAATGGTCAGAATAAGAAGTTTGAGTTGTTGCTCAAGAATAAATTGGGCACTACAGAAATGCTGACTAAGGAAGAAGAGCTCTTGAGAAGCTTTGGTGCAGAACTGGAAAACCTCAGTACCAACGACAAACGCAGGTTAGGGATCCGCAATGGCATACGCGTTTCTGAGATATTGGGGGGTCGCTTCGAAAAGGCCGGGATTTCTAAAGGATTCGTCATCATTAAACTGAACAACATCTACATCGACGAGGTGGAGAAATTTGAAAATCTAGCACGCCAATTCAATCCCGGGGACGGCGTCCTCATTCAAGGATTTGAGCCGAATGGCAAGGCAAATTACTATGCCTTTGAGTGGTAAGCACTCGAGTAAGATTTTATTTTTGATAAGAGCGGGCCTGCGGCCCGCTCTTATTTTTCGCCGTCCGGCGCCGGGTGTACTATCAAAAAACCGGAGCTCGCGCCCCGGTTTTTTCTATTCGTTAATGATGAGTTGCAGTAAACCAGCGTTAGAGTTGATGCTTTCTTCAAGACTGATCATGCTCTCGGTGTTCTCTACACCTTCAATATCGTTAATGCGGAAGATCACCTCCTTAGCGTGAGAGGCATCGCGGCAACGAATCTTACAGAAAATCCCGTATTTACCTGTAGCTAAATGAGCTACAGTGACTTCAGGCACTTCGCGCAAGAGCTCGATGATATCTGGTGAAGACAATGACCGCTTAGTATACAGACCTACGTAGGCAATAAATCCAAAGCCAAGTTTTTCGTAATTCACGCTGATAGAGGTACTCTTGATGACCCCTAAAGATTCCATCTTCTTCACACGCACGTGAATAGTTCCTGGGCTAACCAATAAGTCCTTGGCAATTTCGGTGAATGGTTTTCTAGCGTCCTTGACCAAGTACTCTAAAATTTGCTTGTCGAGTTTATCGATTTTCATAAGTGTGAGTTAACTTTTTCAAAAGTAAGGAATAAGCATTTTGCAGTATTCACAATTTAAATCGCTAATTATTGCACAAAATTAGGTGGAATTTTATTTCTCATTCAAAAAACAGAT
>DMCR01000074.1:0-2940 GCA_003445735.1 Cryomorphaceae bacterium | reverse complement strand
CATTTATGACTGATGCACATAATACATTAACCGCCAACGCACCTTTGTACACTATCAACAATCCTGAGAGCGTCATCGAGGTATACTTGGATTTGGATAACGATGTAGTTCGTGAGTTGAAGTGTTTGAACTACAATAGATGTAAGGAATATTCTTACCCTATTAATGAGTATTTAGAACGATACAGCCACCACCCCGCAGGCGAAGCCATCAAAGCAGAGTTGGAAGCTGTTCACACATAAACAATCTTTCCGTTCACTCTGTTTGTATTTGGGTTAAGGTAGCGCTGGGGAAAGCAGCGCTACTTTTTTTTGCGTAAATAAAACGCCTCGAAGGGCGTTTATTATTTCTTCACGAACGGCAATTTCACTACCTGTGCTTTAATGTGTTTCTCTCTAATCACTACCGCAAACACACTGCCTTCTGCAGCCAGTGCCGCAGGTACATAACCCATCCCGATATTTTTACCGGTGGTAGGACTATTGGTTCCTGAAGTCACGCGTCCGATAATATTGCCCTCTAAATCGGCAATCTCATAGCGGTGTCTTGGAATGCCTCGGTCGATCATTTCAAAACCAACGAGTTTTTTGCTCACCCCTGCTTCTTTCTGTGCCGCGAACTTTTCAGAGGAAACGAAGTCCTTGGTGAACTTTGTAATCCAGCCTAATCCAGCTTCTAGAGGGCTTGTGGTATCGTCAATGTCATTTCCGTACAAACACATCCCCATTTCTAAGCGTAGCGTATCACGGGCACCCAAACCTGCAGGTAATAGACCGTAAGGTTCGCCAGCAGCTAATACTGCATCCCAGAGTTTTTTGGCATCTTGATTGAATACATACAATTCAAAACCGCCCGCACCCGTATACCCAGTCGCCGAGATAATAATATCTGTAATACCTGCCATTTCACCTATCACAAAATGGTAATACTTGATCTCCGCCAAATCTACTCCAGTTAGAGTCTGTAGGATTTCTGTAGCCTTGGGGCCTTGAACCGCTAATAACGAGTAGGCTGCACTATCGTTGCGCAAGGTCACATCCATGCCTTCCGCGTAGTGCATCAAATGGTTCCAGTCCTTATCCATGTTCGATGCGTTCACCACCAGTAAGAAATGCTCATTACTGAAGCAATACACCAATAAATCATCCACAATACCGCCTTCTTCGTTTGGCATGCAACTGTATTGAATCTTTCCTGGCAAAAGCTTACTCACGTCGTTCGAGGTCACCTTTTGTAAGAATGGTACGGCATCCGGGCCCTCCACAAAGAATTCGCCCATATGGCTGACATCAAACATTCCCGCCGCCTCACGTACTGCATTGTGTTCTTTCTTCAGTCCGTTGTACTGCACGGGCATGTTGTAGCCTGCAAATGGGACCATTTTTGCGCCCATTTCAATGTGGGTGCCTTCTAGTGCTGTTGATTTTAAGTTTGACATCTTCTCGCGTATAAGTGGTTTTTTTATCCGTGTATGCGTTCAGTATTGCCCAATTTTGACATCACCTCCGCCTCAAAGGCTAATAATCCCTGCCACATCTCATCGACCTTCTCGCGGTCAAAGTACTTGCGCGCTAGGGTGATGAACATAGTATAGTGATTAGCCTCAGAAATCATAAGGGTGTGGTAGAAGGAGGCCAATTCTTCATCTTCGATATTTTCGCTCAACACCTTAAAACGCTCACAGCTCCTTGCTTCAATTAACGCACAGAGTAATAGCTTTTGAACCAAGCGCTCCTCCCTATTTCCTCCTTTTGGAAAGTAGGTGTGTAATTCATTGACATATTCATCACGGCGTTCACGCCCTAAGACTAATCCGCGCTGTATCATTCTATTGTGAACCATTTGGAAATGGCCCATCTCTTCGCGAGCAAGTGCTGTCATCTTGTCGACAAGTTCTGATTTCTCAGGGTATCCTATGATCAGGCTGATCGCCTGTGAGGCAGCCTTCTGCTCACAGTATGCGTGATCCGTTAGGATCTCCTCAATGTTCTTTTCTGCAATGTTTGCCCATCTTGGATCAGTGGGCAGTTTCAAACCTAACATACTCATGAGAAACTAATTTTATCACGGTGCTGGGCCGTAAAATTAACCATCAATTCCCACTTCGCCATCTCCTTTGCGGTGTTTGTGCTAATGCCTGTACCTTCGGCGTGATTAGGCGTCGAGTAAGTCGGCCAATTCCTCCCCGTACTCAATGAACTCTAAGGTTTCATCCGTACGAGCGAGCTTGAGCTTGTTGAAGATAAGCAAGGCTTCACCGTTACTTTCTACATGGGAAATTTGGTGGTCTTCAAAGAATTGGACCACTTCTTTCGTAAAGAAAGATTGCAACTCCTGCTCGTCCTGGCCCATCACCATAAATTTCTTGGAGAACTTCGAGAACATCTTGAACTCGATGTCCGTGTACCCTGTTAGGGCAATCATACGATCGAACAGCTTCTCATATGCCTTCTCGCGCTCCATGGTAAAGATGGGTAGAGGACGATTGACTTTGAGAACCATCAACGTTGTATTAAATGTTTCTGCCATGAAAGCCTTTCCTTCATTAAAAATCACATCGGCGATTTCCCAACTCGCATCTATGTCACTATAGTCGCCGTTCAAACAGTTGTTTTTGCGCTCAATAGGTCGAATTTCGAAGAAGTGGAATTGCTTGAGGTAGCTCGTATTCCAGTTTACCTCGCGTACATAGCTATAACCCTTTTCTGTAGCTAAATTCCGTAAGCGCTTTTCGCGGTGCGTGAGTTTTACTCTTTCACTAGTCACCATAAACTTTAGGCCCTTATTGTAGGTCGATGAGGAAATATGGGCATCCAACCCCGAAATGAAGACCTTCCCTCCCGACTCTCTTTGCTTGTTCAAGAACTCCACCAAATAATCCATATACGACATGTCCACCAATCGGGTTTCGGAGAGGTCAATGTTCACATCGGCATCGGC
>DMCR01000162.1:2081-3215 GCA_003445735.1 Cryomorphaceae bacterium | reverse complement strand
AATGGTAGCGCTGATTACCTCTTCACACGGCTGGAAATGAGCTGTGAGGGTTGTGTTGTTTGAGAGAGCGACTTGGATGGTGGCATCTTGCGCGTTCTGGTAATTTATATCGTCCGAGGTCCAGTGTGAAAATAGGTAGCCGAAGCTAGGGATAGCCTGGGTAATGATGGGGCAGCCGCCGTGGTAAACGCCGTCCCAAGGGAGCGCTGGGAGAATGCTGTTTACCTTGATGTGGCCTGAATTTATCGGGGACGCCGAGATCTCCACCAATTTTTGCCCTTGTAAGGACAGGCTTGAGTTGAGATGCTCGCGCGCGGTGAAAATTCGTGAACCGTTATAGTTTTTAATATTGTTGACAGAATTAAGCCAATAGGAATATGAATAGGGGCCCATTAGGTTACTCCAGTTTGCAACATGCTCTGGTATAGCAGGCGCCAATTCTGTTTTCAGCTCGTCAATAATCCCGTTTACATTATTTGCTTGGAAGGTAGTATTGATGAGGTCGTTATATCGATTGACAAATTGGCACCTAAACTCCGTGTTATCTAGTATGTGATCGAAAATCTCGGAATGTTGATTTGGGTTAGAAGGATTGCGGGCCAAATTGATATAATTCTCATAAATGTTCCCGCCATAGAGGCCGAAGCCGAAGTCTGTGTCATACAGCATATATCGCCACTTAGAGTCCAAAGAATCTTGACGCCAAAGTTTAACATTATTTAGTCCCCAAGCTATACCCAACCAATCCCGATTTTGGATGTAGGTTTGGAAGACGAAGTAATCGATGTAATTTTTTATATCAAATCTGGAACCGAACACCTCCATGAAATTTGATGAAGAGGGGCTAAGATTGGTAATGATGTTGTACGATTCCGTGAAATGGCTCTCATCCCCCATTAGCGCGCCGTCGCGATTTAATAACTGAACCTCATCCTTATCTACCCCATGATTACTTTCCACGTAGTGCTCGTCGAACTTTTCACGGATACCATATAATCCCCAATAGGCACCGTTCAGATAGACTAAACATGCTTGGTAGCCCATGCGATCGATGTGTGTACCATCAGCTAATCTACTAATTGCCCCGTCTTGGATTCTATCGAAAATACCGTGCTGTCCTCCGTTGCGTAGATT
>DMCR01000162.1:0-1677 GCA_003445735.1 Cryomorphaceae bacterium | reverse complement strand
GACTTGGCGTCGATACGGAAGGATTTTTGAGCCTCTGCGCGTGACCACCCTCCGTGAATTTCTAGGTCGAATACTGCTTCGAATTGTTTGTTTTGGTATCGATCGAAATACTCCATGCGAGACTTTTTCGACCATGGCTCCCAAAAATTACTCCCGAAATAGGGATAGTTAGAACCTGCATTGGGGCCCATGACATAAATGCCGGTATTCCAGTCCCATAGGTGGTCTTCGTCCGTGATGATGGAGATTACTGGTAGGTTGTAGTTGTCCTCGTCTATGATATAGGTGCGGTCGATTGTGGGACTTGGGAGAGCCTGGCCGTTGTTGCTAAAAGATTTTACACTGAGCACACTTGTCTGGCTCACATAAATATTACCATTGACCACGGGATCGTTCTGATCTGGCTCATCCCCGTTTGTTGTATAATGACTGGTCGCATTTTTTGCGGTAGTTATACTCACAGGGTTAGTGGAGGCATACCACCCAGATGGTAGGTCTATCACCGGCGCAGGGGTAATGCTAGAATAACAATTGCTTTGGTTATTCGAACTATTAGGAGTTGGGGTATTGAAAAAGCACCAATTTCCTATGCCATCTGGTGTCCGTCCTCGGCTAAGATTAGGGGTAAGCCCCTCAGGTACGGCAATGCTATCAAATACGACTTCGTTGGTGTCGCTGATAATGATGGTTTCCCCTGTGGACAATTTAAAACTGGCGTGTGGCAACACCACTGGCGGCGTGAACCAAGCAGGGATGTTTTGGTATTGATTCTGGGTCGAGGTTAGTCCAGCGGATAAGAAGAAATTTCCGGTGAGGTCCGAAGAATTGGTAGACGCGTTGTGCACGCGAATGGCCAGAATGTTAGCTCCATCTTGCAATAACTCTTCAATCTCTTCCCCATCAAATGTTATATCATCAGGGATACCTCCAGAATACATTACCGCCTCGTGTTGGGAACTCGTTAACTCATGGTACGCCGGAGAGGCGCTCAAATTATCCGACCGCATGATTTCCTGGCCGTTCAAATACGCAATGAAACCGTCGTCATAATCCGCATGAAAAATTAAATGGGTGATTTCCTCCACATCATGCACTACAAACTCGTGTCGTAGTAGAATTGAAGGGATGGAGGCAATGATAGTTTGATCGTCATTATCTCCATAACCAATTCCGCCTGCTCCCGAGGACCAGTTTTGATCATCGTATCCCAAATCCTTCCAGCTCGCATAATTCGCCGGTATGGAACTTGCATTCCAATACTTCCAAATATTATCCGCACGCACCAAGCTCTCCCAACGAGCAGGAATTTCAACTTTGTCGAGCCCCGAGGCACATATGGTGATAAGGGATTGTGGCGCCAACTCGATAGACGGAAACTGCCATTTGTCCAAGTTGTTAGGATTGTCGCTAAGGTAGAAGTCACTTAGGTTAACCGGATAAGAAGAATGGTTAAACACCTCTACCCAGTCCACATTTTTACCGCGCTCATCAGTAAAGCCGCGCCGCGAATTGAATTCGTTAATGACTAGTTGCCCATGTAATTCAAAAACACAGAAAAATAGAGACAATGGTATGAGAATTCGTAGCTTCACCAGTGAGAAAAAGACTTTAGGCTAATTTACAAGCGAATTTTTAAAGGAACTCAATAATTTACTTCGGAAAGTTTGGCTAACATAT
>DMCR01000061.1 GCA_003445735.1 Cryomorphaceae bacterium | reverse complement strand
CGTGCTTTTGCCTGATCCGCTTACTCCAGCAACAACGCTAAATATCCCTAAAGGAAATTGAATGTCAAAACCCTTTAGGTTATGGTGTCGAGCACCCTTAATCTCGATCCATTTTTTTGCCGTTCTCAGGGCCACAGGATTTGTAATTCTTTTGCTACCGTTCAGGTATTGTGCAGTGAGGGAATTCGGATTGGCCAGAACCTCCTTTGGGGTGCCTTCTGCAACTATGGTTCCGCCCAAATTACCCGCTGCTGGACCGATATCGATTAAATAATCGGCCGCATGCATAAAGGCCTCCTCGTGTTCGACTACTACTACGGTATTACCCTTGTCCCGTAATGCATTTATCACTTTGATAAGTTGCTCGGCATCCTTCGCATGAAGACCGATACTAGGTTCGTCCATGATGTAGAGTGAACCCACAAGCGAAGAACCGAGTGAGGTGGCCAATTGTATACGCTGGCTCTCGCCGCCACTCAAAGTGCTGCTCACTCGATTTAAGGTTAAATAGGGAAGGCCTACATCTATGAGGAATCCCAACCTACTGCCAATTTCCACCAAAAGACGACTGGCAATGGCCGCATCTTGTTCGCTCAGCACTAAATTTTCGAACCATTGCTGCAGTTTATTCAGCGGCATTTCCACCAAGGCGTCAATAGCCGTATTGTTGATTTTTACATAGCCCGATTCCAGGCGTAATCTTCTGCCTTTACAAGTAGGACACTTTGTTCTTCCGCGATAACGGCTCAACATCACGCGGAACTGAATTTTATAACTCTTGCTCTCCAGGTACTTAAAGAAATCGTTAATACCCTTAACGCCTTTGGCACCTTCCCATAACAATTGCTTTTCAGCGTCATTTAAGTCGATGTAGGGCCTATGAATAGGGAAGTTATATGCCGCAACTCCAAGGATGAATTTTTCTTTCCACCGCTTCATCGTTTCACCGTGCCATGGCGCGACAACGCCTTCATATACGCTAAGGTGTGGGTTAGGAATAACTAGATCTTCGTCAATACCCATGATACTGCCAAATCCTTCACAAGATGGACAGGCTCCTACGGGGTTGTTGAAGCTGAACAAATCGGTGGAAGGCTCGGTAAAGCTCATGCCATCTAATTCGAAAAGATTATTGAAGATCAAGGGTACTCCACCATCTGCAAAATCAATCCAACATTCTCCGCGTCCTTCAAAGAAAGCGGTTTGGATGGAATCTTGTAGGCGGTACTCATTTTCTTCATCGCCTGGCCGAATGACTGCGCGATCAACCACGAGGTGAATAGTGTCTTCGTTATAGGTTCCTTGTTGAATCATATCTTCAATGCGTTCTACGCTGCCGTTGTGAAGGATACGCGAAAAACCTTGTTGAGCAAGGATATTTAGGTGCTGTTCTGCCTTCCTATCTCTGTAAGTCACTGGAGCGATAATCATGAATCTCGTTCCTTCTTCAAGCGTATTTAGGTGAGCAATGACATCTTGGACTTGGTGTCGTTTGACTTCTTCTCCAGAAATGGGTGAATAGGTGCGGCCTATTCGTGCAAAGAGCAGTTTTAAGTAATCATAAATCTCAGTGGTCGTTCCGACAGTAGATCTTGGATTTCGGCTACTCACTTTTTGCTGAATAGCGACGGCAGGAGGGATTCCTTTAATGGATTCTACCTTGGGTTTATCCAACTTTCCCAGGAACTGTCGCGCGTAGGCACTTAGGCTTTCGACATATCGTCTTTGGCCTTCTGCAAATAGGGTGTCAAAGGCAAGGGTCGATTTACCCGACCCACTAACTCCAGTAATCACGACCAATTTATTGCGCGGAATACCGACTGAAACTTGTTTCAGGTTATGAACTTCAGCGCGTTTAATGTCGATGGTAGGGGTCATGAGCAAATAGGGATAAACAACAAAAGTAATCCTTTACTTGTTTGTGAAAAACCGTTAAAGCTTTGAATATTTGGAACGGTATTTGGAAGTTTAACCTATATTAGTCCTAGTAAACACTAAAAAAGTATTGCTTATAGAGAAACTGCTACGCTAAAATTTGAATTTATGATGTTAAATCAGAGTGAGGACCACATTCTTGTGGAACTCTACCGTAGCGGAAACGAGCGTGCTTTAGAGGTGTTAATCCGAAGACATCAAAAACGCATCTTTTTACAGATTTACTCCAAGGTCCAAAATCAGGACATTGCAGATGATTTGTTTCAAGAAACCTTCATTAAGATTATCAAATCCTTGCGTAAGTCGAATTACGAGGAGAAAGGAAAGTTCCTGCCTTGGGCTTTGCGTATTGCCAACAATACCACACTAGATTTTTTCCGTCGAGAAACGCGTAAAAAGGAAGTTCGTTGCACTGGTGAGTATACGGTATTCGATACCTATGGTGAATCAGATCGTCCACTAGAGGCTAATTGGATCGAAGTCCAAATCAATGAAGATCTTCGCAAATTGATTGATTTTTTGCCGGAAGAACAGAGAAAGGTCCTTCACCTGCGTATGTTTTGTGAATATAGTTTCAAAGACATTGCAGAAGAAACAGGGGTGAGTATTAATACCGCTTTAGGTCGCATGCGTTACGCAATCAGTAACATTCAAAAGCTGATGGCGCAGCACAATATCAGCCTGGAACAATAAAAATCTAAGTAGGATATACGAAGCAGAAATAAGTGCCGTTATTGATGTATCACTAACAGATACACTATGGCGAAAACCTTACCCTATGAAAACTTGGACGTGGGAGCGTCTGAAAAAACCATCCAAAGCATTCTAGAATTCAGCAAAGTCACAGCAAACCTGTTATTATCTAGCAGCCCGCAAGATTTAGAATTCTACTTCAAAAACTAAAAAAGCCCGCATCTGCGGGCTTTTTTTCTAATTCGCTACATCCGAGAAGAATTTCAACCTGAGCAGTTGCAGTTCTTGCTCGTCATAATCCTCTCCAAATTCTTCGAGAAGTTCATTCATAGAGCCTTCTTCGCACTCTTCGGTTAAAAAGTCGAATACCTCTTCTATGCTGTCCTCGTCCATGATGTCTTCGAGGTAATAATCGAAGTTGATCTTGGTGCCGCTCAAGACGATGCTTTCCATTTCTTCAATGAGCTGTGCCATCTTCAATCCTTTGGCGCTGGCAATATCGTCGAATGGCAGTTTGCGGTCTGTGCTTTGGATAATATAAACCTTCAACGCACTCTTATTTGCCACGCTCTTAAAGACCATGTCCTGTGGACGATCGATGTCGTTTTCTTCCACATAGGCGGCAATAGCGTCCACCATAGGTTGTCCAAATTTCTTAGCTTTCCCTTCACCGACCCCTTGAATGTTTTTCAATTCGTCAAGTGTACAAGGATAGATAGTGGCCATTTCACTCAGAGAGTTTTCTGCAAAAACAGCATACGGAGGAACGCCCTTACTATTGGCGATCTTCTTCCTCAGGTTTTTGAGGATACTGAGAAGCCCCTGGTCACTTGCGACGACATTTTTCGTCTCATTGACGCCACTGTTCAAGGTCGTATAGTCTAATTCTTTTCTAACCCGGAATGCCTTCGGTAATTTACGTGTATTTCCTTTCTCGGTGACTTGGACCGTTCCATAGGATTCGATGTTTTTCTCGAGGTAGTGACGGATAATCCCTTGACGGATGACGGCACGCAGGTGGGTTTCGGATTTGCCTTTATGCTTGCCCCAATTTTCTAACTGGTCGGCATTATTTTGCGATAGTATAGCTGTCATGGAGCCACGCAAAATGTTGATGACTTCCGAGGTCTTAAATTTACCGTGCGTCTCGTTGATACATGAAATCACGTCTAAAAGCTCGCGGCTGGCATCAACCTTCTCTCTTTCGTGACGGCAGTTATCACACATCTTCTCACAATTATCTTCATGGAACGATTCTCCGAAGTAGTGCAGGAGTACGCGTCGTCTACAAATGGCGGCCTCGGCATAACCGGTAGCTTCTTCGAGGAGTTGACGGCCTATTTCCTGTTCGCTGACGGGCTTTTTGCTCAAGAATTTCGCCAGGCGTTCGATGTCTTTGATATCAAAGTATGTGATACAGCTTCCTTCGCCTCCGTCGCGTCCTGCACGTCCGGTTTCCTGGTAATAGCTTTCCAAGCTTTTAGGCATATCGTAGTGCAAAACGAATCGTACATCGGGCTTATCGATTCCCATCCCAAAAGCAATGGTTGCCACTATGACATCGCAATCTTCATTGAGGAAGGCATCTTGGTGCTTTACGCGTTTGGCAGCTTCTAAACCGGCATGGTAAGGAAGTGCATTGATGCCATTCACGACCAATTGTTCAGCTAAATCCTCTACTTTCTGACGCGAAAGACAATAGACGATGGCGCTCTTACCTTTATTCTGGCTTAAAAGTTTGATGATATCGTGATCGATATCGCGTTTTGGGCGTACCTCATAATAAAGGTTGGGCCTGTTAAAGCTACTGAGGTAAATATCCGGCTCGTCCATGCCCATGGTCTTGATAATATCTGCTTGGACTTTTGGTGTTGCGGTCGCTGTGAGGGCGATGATGGGCCTACGCCCTAGCGCTTTGATACTCTCTTTAATAGTGCGGTAATCGGGGCGGAAATCGTGTCCCCACTCTGAAATACAATGTGCCTCATCAATGGCAAAAAAACTGATGGTGATCTGCTTGAGGAGTTGGATGTTGCTGTTTTTGTTAAGCGATTCTGGTGCGACGTAAAGCAATTTGGTCTTTCCTGCTATGAGGTCTTTGTGTACTTGGTCCAATTCTTTTTTCGTCAAAGAACTGTTTAACACGTGGGCCACGCTGTCTGCTTCGGAATGTCCGCGAATAGCGTCCACCTGATTTTTCATCAAGGCGATCAGTGGGCTTACCACTATAGCAGTGCCTTCAGCTGCAAGTGCGGGCAATTGGTAACAGAGGCTCTTTCCTCCTCCTGTCGGCATGATAACAAAAGTATCTTTACCGCCGCTAATACTTTCAATGATTGCTTGCTGGTTACCTTTAAAATCCGAGAAGCCAAAATGGTGTTTGAGCTGATGCTCCCAATTGGTAGACATGCTGCTTGTACTTTGGTTCTTTAATATAAGGGATTTTTCAGAGGTTTTCGAAGGTACTAAAGATTGTTTTTCGGATTTTTGACCTCGAAAAATTTATGAATAAGCACAACGACAAGAACAGTATGAGCTTTATGGAGCACCTTGGTGAGCTCCGTTGGCATTTGATGCGATCCTCTATTATGGTCGTGATATTTTCTGTCTTTGCATTCTTGGGCAAGGCAATCATTTTTGATCAAATTATCTTTGGCCCGAAACAACCTGATTTCCCGACCTATACGTTCTTTTGTTGGTTGTCTCGTTACTTCGGCGGCGATGTCTTTTGCTTTGATGAGGTGCCGTTCGAACTTTTGAATATGCGCATGAGTGGCCAATTTCAGATGCACCTCTGGGTAAGTTTGGTGGCAGGGCTGATTATCGGTTTCCCCTATGTATTCTGGGAAATTTGGCGATTTATCAAGCCCGGCCTGCATCAGAATGAGGAGAAAAGCAGCCGCGGCGTTATAGTCTTTACCACGCTATTATTTGTAGCTGGCGTGCTCTTTGGGTACTATGTCATTGTTCCTTTGAGTGTCCAATTCTTAGGGACCTACGCAGTGAGTGCAGAGGTTGTGAATAGAATAGACCTGACCTCCTACATTAGCATGGTGAGCTCGGTCACATTGGCGACAGGAATCTTATTCCAATTGCCTATTGCAGTATACTTTCTGTCCAAAGTGGGCGTTGTTACCCCAATACTGTTAAAGAATTACCGCAGACATGCCATTGTAGGAATTCTACTACTCAGTGCCATTATTACGCCTCCAGATATTGCCTCACAAGTATTGGTCACTTTGCCAATCCTAGTATTGTACCAAGTGAGCATTTTTGTGAGCCGTAGAGTTTTGAAAAGAAAAAAGGCCGCTAAAGTTTGAAGTTAGAAGCAAGAAATATTGTCAAGAAGTACCGCTCTCGCACCGTGGTTAACGATGTGAGTTTTGAGGTGAACCAAGGCGAGATTGTGGGTCTTCTTGGGCCGAACGGTGCTGGTAAAACAACCAGCTTTTATACTGTGGTGGGTCTTATTCGTCCCTTCAGTGGAAACATACTACTCGATGGCACGCAGATAGAAAAACTTCCGATGTACAAGCGCGCGCAGATGGGAATTGGGTATTTGGCCCAAGAGGCCTCTGTATTTCGCAAACTTAGTGTGGAGGACAACATCAAGGGCGTATTGGAAATGACTTCTTTGAGCAAGGAGGAACAGGCGGAGCGCCTGGAGGAACTACTCAATGAGTTCGGGCTTCAACACATTCGCAAAACACGTGGCGATTTACTCAGTG
>DMCR01000034.1 GCA_003445735.1 Cryomorphaceae bacterium | reverse complement strand
CCATATGGATACCTCGCCAGAATACAGCGGGGCAGGGGTCGTGCCCACCTTACACCACAACTACGACGGTGGGGATATCGTGCTGCCGAAGGGCGATATCGTCATAGGTCCAAAAGCTTTTGGGCCGTTGAAAGAAATGGAAGGACATACGATCATTACCTCGGACGGTTCGACGTTGTTGGGGGCGGACAATAAGGCTGGGGTGGCCGAGATCATGGCTGCCGCGGCATATTTGATGAAACACCCAAAGGTGCCACACGTAACGATGAGGTTGTTGTTCACCCCGGACGAAGAAATAGGCCGTGGGGCGGATCATGTGGATATCGAAAAATTAGGCGCGGCATGGGGCTATACCATGGACGGTGCCACCAAGGGCTCTATTGAAGACGAGACTTTCTCCGCAGACGGGGCGACCGTGATTTTCCGTGGGGCGAATACTCACCCGGGTTATGCCCACAAGAAGATGGGGAATGCGTTGAAGGCCGCTGGAGTGTTTTTGAGTTTGTTGCCGCGCCAAGAATGGGCGCCAGAAGCGACCAAAGGTGAGGCCGGCTTCGTGCACCCATACGAGATTAAAGGCGGGGTGGAAGAAGTGCGCATCACGATGATCTTGCGAAGTTTTGATTCCACGGATTTGGAAGAATATGCCCAATTACTTCATGCCCTCGCCAAACAAGCCGCTAAGGCGGTGAAGCGCACCAGCTATGAGATTGAGATCAGGGAGCAATACCGCAATATGAAGGAGATTCTCGACCAACATCCCCAAGTCGTGGCCTTGGCAGAAAAAGCCATTGATGCGTGCGGATTGCCTGTGCGTAAGGCGAAGATCCGCGGCGGTACAGATGGCTCGAAGCTCAGCTTCATGGGCCTTCCTTGCCCCAATATTTTTGCTGGGGAGCACGCCTTCCACAGCCCCTATGAATTTGTGAGCCTACAGGATATGGAGTGTGCGACCGATGTCATCGTGAAGCTGCTCGAACTAGTCGCTACGGAAGCATAAAAAAAGCCGCCCTCAGGGCGGCTTTTTATTGTGCCAAAAATTTTTCTCAGCCTCGTGCGGCATATGCTTGATTGAGGGCGTCCGCCAGACGTACGCCTGCTTGAGCCAATCGCAAGTGCAATAGTTCGGTGTTGTCGTAGACATAGCGGTACCCCATTCTTTCCGGGTCGCCCATAGTGGAGTAACATTGCTCGCGCATTTCCACGCTCTCACGTACCCAATCCTTTGTGGTTGTCGTCTTCCACGATTGAACGTGTTCTGGAGTCACGGTGCTCATGATCCAAGTCGAGTATTCGGTGTACGACATGTTCCAATAATCGATGAGTCCACTGTCCCAGACGCGGTGCAGATTGGAGCTCTCCCAGAAGAACTTCACCTTTACTTGGTTTCCACCCATATCTTTACCATTGCCACAGTGCAGCGGCTGGTGTACATCGCCAATGAGGTGGGCAAGGGCGCGCAAGGCAAAGGCTTCGTCGACGCTGTAGTTTTGCGTTTCAATTTCCTTAAGGAATTTATCGACGGCCATCCAAACATCCCCTTTGTCAGGGTGTTCGTGGTGGTCTATGTGGTCGACAGATTTCACGGTGCAATAGTGCCAAGCGTTCAAACTATCGTACGATGGTTCGGCTTTAATAAAGTCCATCCAGTTTGCGACCATGGCCAAATCTTCTCCATCAAGGGTATTTATAATGTGCGCTTTAACCTGAGGGTTGAGGTGGTCCATCGCGATGTGTCCAATGATGCGGTGGCCGGTAAGTCCCCACGCGAAAGCGGCAGTGGACAAGGTTGCGAAAGCAAGGGAAAGGAGTGTTTTCATCGGTTTACAATTGAGGGCTTAAGGTAGCCAATTATCCTATCGTAGCGCAGTCCCATACTGCGGTTGTATAAAATTAGCGTGTAATCGTTTTTAGTTTGCCAGTGCGTGCCTTCCGTCAACTCGGTGCTGGCTCCGCCTTCGGCATTGGGGTGGGCAAATACGTAGTTGTAATAGCCTTGTTTAAGTAGGATTTTACCCGAGTAGGCGCCGCGTGAATAATTGTATTCTAAGCGGAATTCTGGGAGAAGTTGCCAATTGGTCAATTGGCCAAAAACATACACAGGGACCTCGAGCTCTGGACTTTCAAAATAGAATTCCACGAGGCAATAATCACCGGCCAAATCCGGATTTCCTACGTCGGCGCGCTGAATTAATCGGCCCCCGTTGATATCGGGTTGAAAGCTATATACTGCGATGCTGCGGTTCTTCTTTTCCTCTAAAAAGATCTGCCAGCAGGAATCTAGTTGGCTTACTTTAACGCCCATGCCCACCTGGTTCAATCGTTTGGTGTCGAAGGTGTGGAACTCCACACCGCCTTCAAAAGACCCTTCGCCCATAAAGTTGTATTCGAGCATGCCGTCATTGATGAAGGTTGGTTTGAGTCTATTGAGGCTATTATCCCAGCGTCGGTTTTGTAGGATGCTGAGGTCTAAATCGTTGAAATAGTCTTGTATAGGGTATCCGGCGAGGGCCACGCGGGCATTGACTTGCTGTTCCGTACTGAAGTTCACCATATCCACGGCGCGGATAACCTCTACCGCTGGAATGGCTAAGGATTCATAGACGATGAAGCGACGGCGAATGATTATGTCCTTGTGGTCATCATTTTGAAATATTTCCAAGACATAGTTTCCGCTGATCTTTGGGCGAATGTATTCGTTGGGGATGGTCGTTTTATAGTGTGTATAGGGAACAAAGGTACCCACGCTTATGGCGAAATTGGTCAAATAATTCCCATCAAATCCATCCAGGTATTGATTGATTAAAAGGTCTGAGGGGTGCCAATTCTTATCACAATGTTGAATGCGATATCCGTAGTTGTTCCACTCATAGGCCATGTCGTCAAAGCTGAATTCTAGACCTTGATTCTTGCCCAATTCATATGCGGGGAAGTCCATCGGTACACCTACGGGGGCCAATTGCACTGTTTTGAGGTAATCAAAAGCCACCGTATCGGTGAGGATTTGGCCTGTTAATGCCTTATAAAACAAGGCTATGACTAAAATCGAGGACTTATGAACAGACATTTTGATAAATTATTGGTGTCTAAGGTACAATTAGTACCGATTTCTTGTGGCTAAAAGTTGTCTGTGTTCTAATTTTGCGACCCACAATCATACTTAAAGTACGATGTCTCAAACCTTCAAGATTCGAAAAGGTTACGATATTAAGTTGGTCGGCGAAGCTTCTTCGAACGATCTCGGGCTACACAGCCCCTCAACTTATGCCGTAAGTCCTTTAGACTTTCCAGGTATCACGCCAAAATTGGCAGTGAAAGCTGGAGTAAAAGTTTTGGCGGGTGAAACTTTGTTTTTCGACAAAGACCGTCCAGAAGTGAAAATATGTGCTCCTGTTTCAGGAGAAGTAGCCGAGATTAAACGCGGAGCAAAGCGTAAAATATTGGCTGTTTTGATGTTGGCCGATAGCGAGGTAAGCTATGCCAATCACGGTGCCTTCGACTTTAATAGAGTCGATCGAGAGGCTGCAGCAGGTCACTTCTCAAATACAGGTGTTGGTGCCCTGATCACCTCTCGCCCATATGGCGTAGCGGCTAGCATGAACGAGCAGCCTCGCGACATCTTCGTAAACGGCGTTCAGAGCGGACCATTAAATGGGGATTTAGCTACCCAGTTGGCCGGCAAAGGTGAAGCAGTGCAAGCTGCCATTAATGCCTTGACCTTGATGACAACGGGTAAAGTATATATGAGCTACGATGCCGATCTACCAGCAGTTGCTGAACTTCAGGTAGAAGGTGCTACTAATATTTCATTCTCCGGAAAGCATCCAAAGGGATTGGTCGGTACGCAGATTGCCAAGGCAGCACCTATTAATAAAGGCGAGGTGGTTTGGACAGTAAACGCAGTAGACCTTCCTATTATTGGTCGTGCTTTTCTAACAGGAGAATACGCACCAGAGTACAAAGTAGCGATTACAGGTTCGAAGGCTATGAACACTGGCTATGCCACGATGTTACAAGGTGCAAGCCTAAATGGATTGATCAGTGCGAACATCAATGCAGAGAATACCCGTATTATCTCGGGTGATGTGCTGACGGGAACGCAACAAGCCACAGATGGCTTTTTGAGCTTCGGTAAAGCACAACTCACAGCCATTCCTGAAGGAAATCAAACTGAATTCTTCGGTTGGGTACTTCCAGGCTTTGGCAAGTTTTCTACCAACCGTGCCTTCTGGGGATGGTTGTTCCCGAACCGCAAATACGATTTGGATACCAATATGCACGGTGAAGAACGAGCGTTTGTTGTAAGCGGGGAGTATGAAAAGTTCATTCCTATGGACATCTTCCCACAACAATTGCTTCGCAGCATCTTGATTAGAGACATTGAAAAGATGGAGCAGTTGGGTATTTACGAGGTAGTACCAGAAGATTTCGCCATAGCGGAAGTTGCTTGTACTTCTAAGTTACCGTTGCAGCAGATTGTACGCGACGGTTTGAATGACTTGAGAAAAGAAATGATGTAATAGCCATATTATGAAGTTTGTACAAAACATATTCGACAAGACTAGACCGCTGGTTGAAAAAGATGGCAAAAGAAACATCCTCTATCCATTGCACAACGCATTGGAGACGATGGCTTTCGTTCCTGATCACACGACGCACTCAGGTGCACACGTTCGTGATGCAATTGATTTGAAACGTACGATGGTGACGGTAATCTTCGCAATGGTTCCAGCCCTACTATTTGGGATGTGGAACATCGGTAGATTGCACTTCGCTGCCATCGGTGAAGAAGCTGCACTATTAGACAGCTTCCTCTTTGGTGTATTGAAGATGCTTCCGTTGATTACTGTGACCTATGCCGCTGGTTTGGGTGTGGAGATCTTCTTCTCTTGGAAGCGCGACCACCCGGTAAATGAAGGTTTCCTGGTTTCAGGGTTGTTGATTCCTATGATCATGCCGGTAGATATCCCATTGTGGATGGTGGCTGTGAGTACAATTTTCGCTGTACTCATTGGTAAGGAAGTGTTTGGTGGAACAGGTATGAACTTGTTGAATCCAGCGCTTACGGCCCGTGCCTTTGCGTTCTTTGCCTACCCAACATGGATGTCAGGTGACCAAGTATGGATCAACACCAAGGGTGGTGAAGTAGTAGATGGATATTCAGGTGCTACAGCGCTGGGTGATCTTGCAACAACTGTAGGTCAAGGCATGGGTAATCCTGCTACGGATGCAGTGATGGCTCAGTTCGGTTCCGGTGGTCACTACTCTTTCATGAACGCATTCTTGGGATTGATTCCAGGATCTATCGCAGAGACATCAGCATTGCTTATTCTTTTAGGGGGACTGTTCCTTGTATTTAAAGGAGTAGGTTCTTGGAAAATCATGTTGAGCTTCTTTATAGGTGGATTTGTTATGGCAGGAATCTTTAACGCATTTGCAGTGAACGAATTCATGGGATTGAATCCATTGCACCAATTAATGTTGGGTGGTTTCATATTCGGTATGGTCTTCATGGCTACCGATCCTGTGAGTGCTGCTCAAACGGAAACTGGAAAATACATCTACGGCTTCTTTGCCGGCTTCTTCGGGATTATGATTCGTGTATTCAACCCAGCATACCCAGAAGGAATTATGTTGGCCATCTTATTTATGAACGTAATGGCACCGCTTATTGACTACTACGTGGTAGAAGCCAATATCAAGCGTCGTGCGAAACGCGTAGCTCACGTTTAAAGCTCTAGAACTATGAATGTAAACAGCAACGGATATACGTACACATTTGCTACTGTGATGGTAGTATTAGTGGCGGTATTGCTCTCGGGAGCTTCACTGGGTTTGAAATCGAAGCAGGAAAGCAACGTAAAACAGGAAAAAATGCAAAGCATCTTGGCTTCAGTAGGAGTTGCGGTAGATCGTGACGAAGCTCAAGCAGCGTATGACGAAGTCATTACTAAGGTTTTGACCATTAAAGGTGGTGAGGTCGTAAGTGAAGATCGCGAAACAGCTTTTAATGTTGATATGGCTAAGGCTATTAAGTCTTCTAACATGGAACGTGAGGTGCCGTTATACGTGGCGAATAAGAATGGCGAGTCCTTCTACATCGTACCGATGCGCGGCAAAGGTCTTTGGGGTCCGGTATGGGGATTTGTGAGTTTGGAAGAAGACGGCAATACAGTGGTTGGAGCCAACTTTGGCCATAAGAGTGAAACACCTGGCCTGGGCGCAGAAATTTCAACACCAATGTTCACAGACCAATTCCCAGGAAAAAAAATCTCTGAAGCAGGTATATTTCAGTCCATCTCAGTGGTTAAACAAGGAACCTCAAGTGGTGATTATGCAGTAGATGGCATTTCTGGAGGTACTATTACTTCTAATGGAGTAAACGATATGTTGGCCGACTGTTTAGCTCCTTACGCGGAATACTTCAAAAACATCTAATCCCCATGAGTACAGAAGTAAAACAAAAAGAGTCGTTATTTTCAAAGAAGAATAGAAAGCTCATTTCGGATCCTTTCAACGACAATAATCCTATTACCGTGCAGGTTTTGGGTATCTGTTCAGCACTTGCGATAACAGTAAAATTAGAGCCGGCTATAGTAATGTCCCTTTCAGTGGTTTTTGTTATGGCCGCAGGTAACGTGATCATCTCCTTAATACGCAACCTAATTCCTAACCGTATTCGTATCATCGTTCAGTTAGTGGTCGTTGCTTCTTTGGTCATCTTGGTGGACCAATTCCTCAAGGCATATGCTTACGACGTGAGTAAACAGCTTTCGGTATTCGTAGGTTTGATTATCACGAATTGTATTATCATGGGGCGTTTCGAAGCATTCGCCTTGGCTAATGGCCCTTGGAAATCGTTTATGGACGGCATCGGCAACTCCATTGGTTATGGGGTAATCTTAATCGCGGTAGCCTTCTTCCGTGAACTACTAGGCTCTGGTGCACTGCTTGGATTCCAAGTGATTCCTGATAGCTGGTACATTGCTAATGGTGGGTTTTACGCCAACAACGGGTTCTTCTTGTTCCCTCCAATGGCCTTGATTGTTGTGGGTCTAATCATCTGGGCCCAACGTGCGAAGAACACTAAACTCATTGAAGAAAACTAAGCTGCCATGTTTCAAGAATTAATCAATTTATTCGTTCGTTCGATCTTTATTGAGAACATGATCTTCGCATACTTTTTAGGTATGTGTTCGTACTTGGCGGTTTCTAAAACAGTAAAAACAGCTGTGGGGTTAGGTATTGCCGTAACCTTTGTGTTGGTCATTACCTTGCCGGTAAACTGGTTATTGGAGAACTATGTATTGCAGCCGGGCGCTATAGGCAAATGGCTAGGTGCGGGTTTTGAAGATGTTGACTTGAGCTTCTTGTCGTTCATCATGTTCATCGCAGTTATTGCTTCTATGGTCCAATTGATCGAAATGATCGTTGAGAAGTTCGCTCCTGCACTCTACAGTGCCTTGGGTATCTTTTTGCCTTTGATCGCCGTAAACTGTTCTATCCTAGGCGGCTCACTCTTCATGCAAGAGCGTGCATTCGGAACCATCACTGAAGCAGCCGTGTACGGTTTGGGTTCAGGGGTCGGATGGTTCCTCGCCATCGTTGCCATCGCTGCCATCCGTGAAAAGATTCGTTATTCAAATGTTCCTGCTCCTTTACGCGGCCTCGGGATTACCTTCATCATTACAGGTTTGATGGGTATCGCGTTCATGAGCTTTATGGGTATTAAATTATAATTCAGTTCGAATGATGTTTTTAGCAACAAGCACAGTCATTTCAGCAGTAGCGGTTTTCGTCGTGGTCATTTTGGCCCTCGTGACCATACTCTTACAAGCAAAAGCGCGCCTATCCCCAAGCGGTCCAGTTAAATTGAATATCAATGGAGATGAGGTAGAGGTAGAAAGTGGCACAACCCTTTTAACTACACTGAGTGAGCAGAAAATCTTCTTACCATCTGCCTGTGGTGGTGGGGGTACCTGTGGGATGTGTAAGTGTCAAGTTACCGAAGGTGGTGGCGAGATTCTTCCAACAGAAACCGGGTTCTTCAATCGTAAGGAAATTGCAGATAACTGGCGTCTAGGATGTCAGATTAAGGTGAAGAACGACATGAACGTGAAAGTACCGGAGGAAATCTTCGGTATTAAGAAGTGGGAATGTGAGGTAGTGAGTAACTACAACGTTGCCTCTTTCATCAAAGAGTTCGTGGTGAAGCTTCCAGAAGGCGAGACACTAGATTTCGAAGCAGGTGGCTATATTCAGGTGGATGTACCTGAGACGACGGTAGATTTCAAAAACATTGATATTACTTCCCACCCGAAATTGGGTAAGGCTGCTGACGAGTTCCAAGCAGAGTGGGATAAGTTCAAATTGTGGGATCTTAAAATGGTGAACCCAGAGCCATTATTCCGCGCTTACTCAATGGCCAACCATCCAGCGGAAGGAAATATTATCATGTTGAACATTCGTATCGCAACCCCACCGTTCGACCGCAAGAAGGGCGGATGGATGGATGTAAACCCAGGGGTTTGTTCTTCTTTCGTATTTGATCAAAAGCCAGGTGATAAAGTAACTATTTCAGGTCCTTA
>DMCR01000068.1 GCA_003445735.1 Cryomorphaceae bacterium | reverse complement strand
TCCTTATCGATGAGCAAATAGATACAGGGAAAATCCTGTTACAGGAGAAATTAACTATTCAACCAGAATGGACCACGGGTGAATTGCATGATGCATTGCTACCTATAGGTGCTCAGTTGGTTGTGGATACTGCCATAGGCCTCGCTGAAAGTTCGTTGTCTTCTCGAATACAAAATAATGCGGAAGCCACACATGCCCCAAAATTAACCAAGGAGAATACTCGTCTAGACTTAAAACTCTCCCCTACAGCGTTAATACGACTGATAAAAGGTTTAAATCCTTTCCCAGCAGCATATTATGGAGAATTTAAATTCCTTGAAGCTTCTTTGTGTGACGAACAAAATCCATCGGTTGATCCGATGTTAAGGGTAAAAAATGGGCGTTTATTCCTCGATTATGTACTTGGAAGTATAGAAATCAACCGGATAAAACCTGCCGGAAAGCGCTCCATGTCAAGCTCAGACTACATTAATGGCTTAAATAATAGTGAAATCTTGCTGAAATAGCAGTTTAAAAAGGGTAAAAACACCCCTTTTTGTGAATAACTTCCCTTAGTTATTAACTTTTTTTACCCGAAGGCCCGAAAACACTTGCATGGAAAGAATTTTCATCTATATTTGGTAAGCATTCGTTTAAAAAGTATTAATTAAAATTTAATTGCAATGAACAAAGCACAATTGATCGACGCAATGGCAGCAGATGCTGGCATCTCTAAAGCACAAGCGAAAGCGGCTTTGGATTCTTTCACTGGTAACGTTGGTTCTACCCTTTCAGGTGGTGGCCGTGTATCACTAGTTGGTTTCGGTTCTTTCTCTGTTTCTGAGCGTGCAGCTCGTGACGGTCGTAACCCTCAAACTGGTGCGGTTATTAGAATCGCTGCTAAAAAAGTAGCTAAGTTTAAAGCTGGTGCTGACCTAAACGGTAAGCTCTAATAGCCTAAACTTATTAGATACAAAGAAGAGCCCTCCTTGGAGGGCTTTTTTAATATCCATATGTTAGGGTTGTAATCTCGAGGTGGTCCATTCGCAACCTTCAAGTGTAAACACTATTCGATCGTGAAGTCTTCCTTCTCTTCCCTGCCAAAATTCAAATGAAATAGGTTGAATGGCAAATCCGCCCCAATCTTTGGGCATGGGAACAGTACTTCCTTCTGGAAATTTATTTTGAAACTCAGAAAATTTGGATTCTAACGCTGCTCTGTTCGCAATGGGCTGACTCTGTTCTGAAGCAGCTGCGCCAATCTGACTCAAGTAGGGACGCGTTGCGAAATAAGCCTCACTTTTCTCTTTAGTAATTCTTACTACCCTTCCTTGAATCCGCACTTGACGTTCTTGTTCTCTCCAGAAAAATAGCGCACTTACCATGGGGTTACTTAACAAGTCTTTCGCCTTAGCGCTACCGTAATTAGTAAAGAAGATTAATTCATCGTTTTCCACAGCCTTTAATAGTACAATTCTATTACTCGGAATTCCTTGTGAATCCACTGTAGCAATAGCCATGGCATTAGAGTCTTTGATACGCAGCTTTGCATAACTCGAGTACCAATACTGAAATTGATCAAAAGGATTACTTTGTAAATTTGATTCTAATAACGAATCAAACTTGTAGCTTTCTCTTATGTTGTGTAAATCCATATGTCTAAATTAGTATAATGCATTGGAACAATCAGCCGGCTAAAGGAACACTTCTGATTTCAAAACCACTCATTGGGGATGGTTTTTTTGAGCAAAGCGTCGTATACCTCACTGAACATAACGAAGAAGGCACGCTCGGGTTTACACTGAACAAGGAGAGTAATCTTATGGTCAAGGATTTAGTCGATGAATTCGAACGTGATAATGCTTTAATGTTCGGCGGACCCGTAGAACAAGATGCCCTTTTCTATTTACATGAAGAAGAGCGTATACCGGACAGCGCACCTGTCGGCAATGGTTTGTACTTAGGAGGTGACTTTGAAATATTTCAAAAGCTCATACAAGAGGATCAAAAAACATCTTTTAAAGCCTTTTTAGGCTATAGTGGTTGGTCACCAGGCCAATTAGAAAATGAAATATCTGATGGCACCTGGGTAGTACTTCATCCCCCATTTAAAACCGACATTTTGACCTTATCCAAAGATGCATGGAGGACCTACATGCGTAACTTAGGAGGTGAATACCGTATGTGGGCCAATACGCCTGAAGATCCCTGGATGAATTAAAGCTTACTCAGCACTTCTAGTTTTCTGTTGACCAGGCCCACGACCTCTGCAGCCCTGTGGCTAAAGAAAGTCTTCTTGCGATAGGTCTTAATGGCTTGAATACCCTTAATCGTATTCGTAATCCAGAGTTCGTCAGCCTTCTGAAGATCAAAGGGTGAAATACTCTTCTCCTCAAGCTCAAAGCCTAGTTCTTTGGCCCAAACCAACATATTCTTCCTGAATACCCCTCGCAATGCACCATCTTCTAATGGCGGTGTGATTAGCTTTTCTCCCTTCAACAAGAATAGGTTGCCATAATTTGCCTCAACCAGCATCTTCTGGTCGTTGATTAACAATACAGCATCTAGGTTATTCTCTTTTGCGAAGATTCCGCTAAGAACATATGGCAAGGCATTTGTAGACTTAACGGTGGTCAATAACCCAGCTTGAAGGGGATGATCTTTGAATAGATCAACTGTCAAATCATCGCGCAAAATATAATCAGCCTCTTGAAGTGGTTCTATTTCGATCCACCAGTGTACACCATTGGATTGCACAGGTGTATATTTTCCCATACCATTTCTCACCACTTGGAATCGTAACCTCGCGTTGGTATAACCAAAATGCTTAGCCAATTTTTCACATTCCGTCATTAAAAACTCTGGGGTAAACTCCATGGGAATGGTCATTCTCAAAATCCTCATAGAAGCCATAAGACGGAAGTAATGGTCTTCGATAAAGAGCACCTTTCCTTCGCGCATTCTCATGGATTCAAACAACCCATCGCCATAGCTAAGGGCTCTCTTGACTTGAGAAATAGGTATTGTATTTAGGGCGACTAAGGAACCGTTGTAATTGACCATTAGTAGAAGATTTGAGGCAAACTTAGATCAAAAAAAAGCCCCACACTAACGTGCGGGGCTCATAATATGAATCGATAGAATTATCTAATCGAAATTCGTTTAGTCATTTCTTGTCCATTCGAACTAATCTTCAATAAATACATACCGGAACTTAGATGCTCTGCGTGCAGAGTTTTTCGAGTGGCATTTATTTCCTCTTCGTGTACTAATCTTCCAGAAACATCCAAAATCTTAACTCGGTCTATAACCATTGAGTTTGATTTCACGGTAATTAGTCCATTAGATGGATTAGGATAAACATCAAATGACAGCTGCGCTTCGCCGATTCCTGCAGGGACTCCTTCCGCTTGCAATACTGTTGCCATACGAGGTACAATAAATGACATTACTGTATCAATCCATGCCTGTGAGGTTGCTTCCACATTTGGATTCGCATTGGCTGCAGTAATGTTTGGATCATTTGGATCAAACCAGTTCCAAGGAGAAGTATGAACAATCCATGGGGTCGCGGGATTGGCCGGAGGAATTTCGACAGTATATAAACATTCTTCACCCGTTGGATTTGTAGATTGTTGGTCTACCCATACAGCATCAGTATAATTTTCGTTTAGGAATATATCATTATTCCCATATGCATTGGCCGCCTTTATCGCCCCATATGATCCCGTCACGCTCACAACTGCGAAAAATTGAGTACCAATTGGTACATAAACCATCCCCGTATCATATGGCGCAAAGAAATCGTACTTACTATGAATACTCAACATCGGAACATCGCCTTGTTCTAACCAGGCCCCATCTCCCATGGCACCTCCCATATTGATCACCATCAATACATCATCCGGCATACCTGCGTGATTAATGTAATTACGTCCTGGGGAACTGTAATCCATTGTAGGTACACCAAAGGCGTTTTGTCCTGTTACAGTAACAGTAGCACCGTAACCATCAATATCACCTACAATACTCGTATCCACGTAGGGGTCTCCTGGCAATACTGGCTGACCGAATATACCA
Source organism: Cryomorphaceae bacterium (assembly GCA_003445735.1). Classification (GTDB taxonomy): domain Bacteria; phylum Bacteroidota; class Bacteroidia; order Flavobacteriales; family Schleiferiaceae; genus UBA10364. The sequence continues at coordinate 3,062 of DMCR01000068.1, read as the reverse complement.
GTAGAATCCTGATACTTGAATTTAGCTGGTCCTGCAACTTCTGAATGCTTATCAATAGTCGCATATGCAAAGGTGATATATCCACCTGAACCTTGACCAACCATGATCGTATTACTAGCATTGATTCCATACGGATTACCTGCACCAAGCTGAGTAAGGTTCAAGTAACGCACCAATGCTTTTGCATCTTGAATAGAATAGTAAACTGCCAGCAAGTTAGAACCACGACGAAGATCGAGGTTTGAACTGTTCGCCAACCATCCTAGGCGATATGAAGCTGCAACGCTGACATAACCCATTTTTGCAAAACGTTTACACATTTCTACTACTGCACTATCCTGGCGTGTGCCTAGCGGCGAACCGTTCAATCCCTTAGGGATGAATGAACCAGTATGCCAAATAATCACAACAGGACGATCTGTTGCCGTATCCACTGTAGGAGAAGGCATGTAAAAATCAGCCTGTAATGGCTGAAGGTTAGTTCCCGAAAGGGGGTTTGTTGCACTTGATGATGTATCCGCATAGGGATTGAAGTTCACCCCGTATGAAACACCTGCTTGTACAACAATCTCAGAATCCGTAAAAATCTCGGTGGTATAACGTTGTGCAAACGCCATCGAAGAGATTAATAGGGCTCCCACTAAAAGAGTAATCTTTTTCATACACTGTTTTTTTTTAGGAAGGTTAGTTTATTTGAATACTCAGATAGGCCAACCTTCCAACTAAGGGCCCACCGAATACTTGATATACTTGATTATTCAATGCGTTACTCGCACCAATTTTATAGGTTATTGTAGTCTTCTTTTCATTCTTGTTCCGTATTTGGGTAAAGGAACATTGCGCGTCGACAAGTCCATAAGAAGAAATGCTGCCTGTGAATTGAGGAGAACCCTCAAATAAGAAGCCCTCAACCCATTTATAGTTCACCCCGGCTCCAAGCAACCTTTCCTTATTCTTTTTGATAGGATAGTTTCTAATATTCCATCCGACATTGAATTTATGTTCGGGAGTATTAAAGGCTGGCACAATAGGGTCTGAGACTGCAGAAGTGAGTTTATTCCAGCTATAATTACCTGAAAGTGTTTGATAATCACCAATATATGTATTCAAACCTATGGAAAAGCCTTGTGTGGTGACCTGCTCAGTGGCATTAGCGGCAATACGGTATACCTGTAATGATTTTAGTCTATCGATGGCCGTAGTGCCCTCTTCGATATCTGCGCCGATGATGTAACCAATAAAATCATCATATAGACTATAATAATAATTTGCATCTACAAAAACTCGAGTTCCTATAGTGGCTCGGTAGCCAGCCTCAGCTGTTTTCACCTTTTCGGGGCGAATAGCATCAACGTTAAAATAACCAAAATCATGTTCAAGCCTTTGATTAGCAGGTTTGCTTAAGTAATCAGTTATATTATCTAGTGCGACTAACGAGTCAAAACCGTTCAGGTTACCGAGAAGAACAGCCCTGCCGACGTTATAATATAAATACTGATCAGCTAATGTTGGGTTTCGAATAGCACTTGAAAAACTTACACGAAAGGTCTGATTCTCATTATGTTTATATACAGCAGAAACTGCTGGAGAAATCAACGCTTTAAAATTTTGATTTTTATCAACCCTTCCTGTTGCGCTCAATTTCAGACGTTCATCTAAAAAGGAATCCTCCCAACCCCCATAAAGACCAACTTCCCTATTAGTTATTACCGCACCCGCTGTATCTGAGAATATTGTACCTGCGCTCTTTGGTGTGTAAAGACGAAGATTTCCACCCATTCGAAATATTGCACCATTATCTAAGGCAAATGTTCGTTCACCCTGAGTGTGATACAAAGCCGACTTATCATAAAATCGGCTACCGCCGTCAGTAAACAAGGTAGAGGTAATGTAATTCTTTAAATCATCAAATTCTGTTGTACCAGGCATTAGTTGATTCGCATAACGCTCAAGCTCTTCAATGGAAACTGCACCTAACGCATCAGATGCAGTAGCGATTGATACACTGTTTCGATTGTCTTGATGTAGTTGATTAAAAAAATCTAGATTAGTCGCAATCAGTGAATCCATTATTGACTGATATTGACTCATAGGAAGACTGTTTGCAGGAGCCCCGGGCAAGGCACGTACCTGAGGCCTAATAAAAAGATTCCAAAGGCCCATATAATATAAATTGTAGGACTGGTTTGACACAACACTGTCTTGCATTCTCAATGCTGTAAAGTAGGCATCGTAGCTATTACCAGCATCTTCATGAGTAGAATAAGCGCGCCAAAACCACTTATCTTTCTTTTGAAGCTCCACCCTATTCTGAAGAAACAGTATGTCTTTGAGACTATATCTATTATCACCTTGATAAACAGTTGTGCCGGAACCGAAATTCATAGCATAAATAGCCGTTAAATCATCCTTGATTTTGTAGTGTAAAGCTGTAGTTAGCTTTATATTTTCAGTGTCATAGTCCACCAAATGCTTCTCTTCAATACCGGGACGATAAAATCTACCGATGCCTGGGAAAGTCTTAGAATCTCCACCATCATCCCACCAATCCTCATCGCCATAGCGATTAACGGCATCATATCCGCCTGGATTATCTATTCCATCAAGGCTTATATCTGTAGGATCCATATTCCCGGCTTCCCAATCATCTGCTTTTAATGCAAATAGATTGATCTTGTACGCGAACTTATCATTGACCTTGTCAGCCCAACGAACCGAAACCTCCGTTAGATTTCTCTCCCCCGCCTTAACACTGCTGCTGAGCCCTGTAAACAAGAAAGGATCTTTGGTAGTCATTGAAATTACCCCATTAAATGCACTAGGTCCATAAAATGCTGTCGAAGCACCGGCAATAACATCAACCCCTACGATATCTAAATCAGGAGCTCCAAGGAAGTTTCCTAAGGAGAAATTAAGGCCAGGGCTCTGATTATCTACACCATCAATCAATTGGAGCGAGCGAACCGGTGAGGTACTGTTAAACCCTCGGGTATTGATAATCTTGAAACCGATACTTGCACTGGTGAGGTCTACCCCCTTCAACGTTCCCAAATGGTCGTAAA
>DMCR01000138.1 GCA_003445735.1 Cryomorphaceae bacterium | reverse complement strand
AACGCCACGAGTAACGGCTTACTGGCGTATTGCCAGGCACAAGGCATGGCCTTGGAATTTATTTCTCGCAGTGTCTTTAGGTCCTTGCGCGAAGGAGGCTGGACGGGATACCAGGGTAGGGTACTTCCTGAGGGAGGTTCTGGGTCGCACGCAATGGAGGGTTGTGGAGCGATCTGGAAAGAATTGGCCCATGAACCCGATCACCTAGTGCTCGCCTCCGGTACAGGTACGACCGCATATGGTATTCTTGCGGCGATGCCCCCACATTGCAGAACGCAGGTCCACGTGGTTAGTGCCGTGAAAGGCGCATTCAAAGAATGCGCCGCAGTGCAGCAGCAGGCCTTGGCAAAACGCATCACCCTGCACTGGGAGGATGAAACTCATTTTGGTGGCTTTGGTAAATGGTCGCCTTCTCTGCTCGAGGAGGCCAAGAAGTTTGAGCAAACCACGGAAATACCGTTGGATCCAAACTACAACGCGAAGGTGTGGGCATACCTTCAACGCACCGACTTAACAGGAAAAGTAGTGTGGATTCACACAGGCGGCGTTCGATTCTAACGGACAGATTCGAACAATCGGAGTACCTCTTGCTCTACCTCGTTGCTGTCCCATTTCTCTTCGATGACTTCTATGCCTAGAATTTCTTCCATGATGCGATCGTGGCGTTCTCCTTCTGCCTTTGCTTCGTGGTACGGGATATTGGTGAACTTCACTAGGGTGTAAAGCGGCGTCCATTTGTCCGGATGATTGGCTTGGACTTTACGCTCTATTTTTTTACGTAATTGGAAGCTTGGGTCGGCCACTTGATCGCGCATTTCAATGAAGTTCCTCAAGCTCAAGTCAACCAAAGCATTGCCAGCCGGCACACGCTGCTGGGTATAGATCTCCAGTACTTTTTTCATATCGGAATCCCCGTGCTCGTCGAGCAGCTCCAAGAATATGCGAACATCTTCCAACGATCCGTTCATACCCTCGCCATAGAAAGGAACGGTGGCATGCGCAGCATCACCAATGAGCATGGTGTTGGCACCCCAATGGTAGGGTTCACAACGAATGCACGCCAAGGCGGAAGTGGGGTTGTTTTCCCACTGCTCCTCTAAATTTGGAATAAGCGGGATGGCGTCTTTGAAATATTCCTGGAAGTAACGCAGGCCGTCTGCACCCGTACTAAGGTGGTCCAATCCGTATTCGCCGTCGAACGGTGCGAAAACAGTTCCGGTGAAACCGTTGTCTGTATTGGCCAGTCCCATGAGCATAAATTCACGGCGCGGCCAAATGTGCAGTGCATCGATATTGAGTTGAGGCGCTCCATCTTTCCCGGCGGGAATATGGACTTCCTTGTACCCACTATCGATAAACTCTTGGCTGTAATTAAAGCGCGGTTGCTTCATCAAGGCACCACGCACCGAAGAACCTGTTCCGTCAGCGCCGACAATAAGGTCGGCTGAATAGGCATTGAGCTGCTCGCCTTGCTTCATGTGAACGGTCCCTGTGTTGAAGTCTACATGTTCACAAAAGGCATCAAAGGTGATGTTTACATTAGGCAGAGCTTCGGCCAATTCCACCAAAGTTTTATTGAATTCCCCGCGGCTGATGCTGTGAATAGCTTTGTTATCAATGTTGTAGGGGAAGTAGCTTTCATTGCCCTCAAGGTCGTGTATTTGACGGCCGTATGCCGGTACCACAATCTTGCGAATTTCTTCCTCTATTCCAGCATAGGCCAATGCAGTCCAGCCCCTATGGCTGACGACAAGGTTGATAGATCTTCCAGAGCCGTGGCTTGATTTGCGTGGGTCCGGTCGTTTTTCGAAAACCTGAACCTCATAGCCTTTTTTACCCATGGCATAGGCCATGTACGATCCTGCCAAACCAGCACCGACGATAATCACTTTTTTCATACCTGCTGTGCTTTGAGGTAGTTCAACAAGATTTCACCAAAGGCGCGAATGTCCTCGAAGTTATTGTAGAGCGGAACCGGTGCCATGCGAATGACATTAGGTTCACGCCAATCGGCAATTACGCCGTGCTCCATCAAATAGTCAAACAGCGGTCTTCCGTAGCCGTGAATGAGCAAGGATATTTGTGCGCCACGCTCATGAAGTGGAGTGATAATCTCAAAATTACTGCCCGATTCTTCTGCCACAAACTCCAGTACTTGCTGCAAGTAAGTCGTCAGTTTTCTGCTCTTTTCACGCAGGTTTTTAACTCCTGCCTTGTCAAATAAATCTAGGCTCGCACGCAGCGGTGCCATCGACATTACCGGTACATTCGAAAGTTGCCAGGCTTCTGCCGTAGGTATAGGTTTGAAGGTTTCGGGCATTTCGAATCGTGTTTCCTTATCGTGTCCCCACCATCCTTCGAAACGAGGGATATCGGCCTTGCCGTGGTGGCGTTCGTGCACAAAGTACCCAGCCGTTGCCCCAGGACCTGAGTTGATGTATTTGTAGTGGCACCACGCGGCAAAATCTACATTCCAATCGTGCAATTTGATGTCGATATTTCCTGCGCCGTGCGCTAAATCCCAACCGACTGTAATGCCTTTGTTTTGTGCATAGGCGGTGAGGTGTTTCATGTCCATCACTTGGCCGGTGTAGTAATTTACCCCGCCGATCATCATCATAGCGATTTCATTCCCGTGGGCATCAATGGCAGCCATGAAGTCTTTTTTCTGGATATGGTGTTCACCCTCGCGCGGTCCCACCTCGATTAGGTGTTCTTTTGGGTCTAATCCATGGTAGCGCAGTTGAGATGCCAAGGCGTATTGGTCGGATGGGAAGGCTTTGGCCTCGCACAAAATCTTCGTGCGCTTTCCTTCCGGCTGAAAGAAGCTCACCATCAACAAGTGCAGGTTGTTGGTTAGCGATCCCATGACCACGACTTCTTCAGGTTTGGCACCCACGAGTTTTGATAGACTTTCCGAAAAGAATTCATGGTACGGCATCCAAGGTCGGCGGGCATGAAAATGTCCTTCTACGCCCCAGTTTTTCCAATCCTCAAGCTCCTCTTCGAGATATTTTTCGGCCAATTTTGGCATCAGCCCCAAGCTGTTGCCCGTGAAGTAAAGCGTTTGCTTGCCTTCGATCATGGGGAAGTGAAATTCATTGCGGAAGTGGGCCAAGGTATCGGCTTGGTCCAGGGATGCAGCAAAGTTGGGGTCTAAGGCATTCATAGCAATTTTATTCAGGACTCTAAAGGTAGGCACTAAGGACCCATAGTCCTAATAAGAGGAAAGGAAGCCCTTCAATAAGTAAGCTGTAGTATAGGTCTCCTAATTTTGGGTTGGCGAGCACAATGATAATCGAGCAGAGTAGGTAAAGCCCGAAGGTGTATGCGAGGGTTATTTGAAATAATTGGACCTGAATATAAAAGCTGAACCAGAGCATCAGGTTTGCAAGCCATACTGTGTTCCTGGGTCCGATCATATGAGGTAAGGTGCGGATGCTGCCTTGATCCACAATCATATCGCGAACATCGAAAGGCAAAGTCAGGGCTGCAGTCCACCAGAAGCGTTCAAAGAATACCCCAATTGTAAAGGTTCCTGCATGTACACATGGAATGACGGCTGTGACATAGGCCCACACTGCCGCGACGACCACGAGCTTTAGCCCAGGAATAGAGCGCAACCCGCCACCAGATTTCCTCAAGATAAAAGGTAGGGGGTATAAGGCTGCCACCGCTATGGCGCCGGCATATAAATACAAGAGGTTCCACGAGCCATGAAGTGCCCACCAAACGGCCACATAGGAAATGCCAAGTCCCATACTCAGTTGTGCGGTTTTTGGCATGGCCGATCGCCATTGGCTGATTTTGCTTTGTAAACCATCTTCGCCGGGGTAATCAAACAATCGCGCAAATCCATAAACAATGAGCGTACCTGCTGCGTTTAAACCAGCAAAGGATGAGTTTAGCAGAAAATGGCCATACTCATCTAAAGTCC
>DMCR01000131.1 GCA_003445735.1 Cryomorphaceae bacterium | reverse complement strand
GACCTCTTCCTTACCAAGGAAACGCTCTACCCCTGAGCTACATCGGCTTAGCCTTGAGCGGAAGACGGGATTCGAACCCGCGACCCTCAGCTTGGAAGGCTGATGCTCTACCAACTGAGCTACTTCCGCGGTTGTGGGGGGAGCAGGATTCGAACCTGCGAAGGTTTCCCAACGGATTTACAGTCCGTCCTCGTTGGCCGCTTGAGTATCCCCCCGGCAATGCACTTACCTCACTTTCAATAAGTGCAAAAAATTGAGCCGGTAGACAGATTCGAACTGACGACCCCGAGATTACAAATCACGTGCTCTGGCCAACTGAGCTATACCGGCTTTATATGTCAAAGATCTTCCGTCCCTAAAACGGACTGCAAATGTAGTAAAGAGATTGATACCAACAATACCTAGCAAAAAAAAAGTGAAGGCCTTTTAACCTTCACTTTTTAAATTCATCTCACGACGTGTTTTTTGGGCATTAGCCGCGAAGTTTAGTCTTGTATTTTTTCAACTTTCGAATGATTACTTCGATAGCTAAATCCGCAGCCTCTTCAAAAGATTTTCTCTCTTTACTGACTACAATTTTGCTGCCAGGAATCGACATTCGCATCTCAACGATTTTATTAGCTCTCAAATGGTTATTATCAACTTTGAGGAACACCTCCGTACTAATCGTTCGGTCATAAAAATGTGTGGTCTTCTGCAAGCGGTCCTTGATAAAGGTAAGCAACTTGCCATCTGCTTTGAAATTTACAGATTGAATATTCACTGTCATAGCGTTAAAAATTTATGACCCCTTAGGGTGGGCCTGGTTATACACTTTGACAAGCTCCTCAAACGTACTCGTTGTATATACTTGGGTCGAACTCAGACTTTCGTGACCTAATAACTCCTTAACCGTATTAATATCCACTCCCGCATTTAGGAGATGCGTGGCGTACGAATGCCGTAGTGTATGAGGATTTTTGTCCACCACCGTTGTGGTACCTTTAAGGTAGAATAAAACCCGATTATAAACAAGCTGTGGATACAGCTTTTTGCCTTTGAGAGTCAATAAAAGTTCAAGAGCCTTATTGGGAAATAATTGGTTCCTATGTTTCATATATAAATCGAAGTAAGAAGAAATACTCTTGGGTATTGGAATCTGACGTTCCTTATTACGTTTACCTATGACCCGTACCGTATGACGAGACCAATCGAAATCTGTTGGTCGAAGGGAAATGAGTTCTGATTTTCGTAAACCGAGCCCATAGAGAAGCAAAAGCATTAATTGGTCCCTTGAACCCACAAAATCATCTTCAAAGCGACCGGCATCGCTGAATAAAGCATTCAAATCTTCACGCGGCACGCTCATAACCACCTTCTTAGGCGTTTTCAAGCTTCGCATGTACTCCAAAGGACTTTGGCTAATAAAGCCTTCACGGATTCCCCATTTGTAAAAGGAGCGCAAGGTGCTGAGCATGCGGTTGACACTGCGCGGTGTAATACCTTGTCTGCTTCGCCAGATTACGAATCGTTTGGCGTGCTGGATGTTGGCTTGGAATACTGAGACTTCTGCTTCGGTGGCGAGGTAATCAGACCAACGCTCTAATTCCTTCTTATAAGCCAACAAGGTGTGGCCACTGAAACGTTTCTCCGTTTGGAGGTATGTCAGGAATTGGGGAATATAGTCGGTCTTTTTCATCAGTAAAGGAAAGGTAAGCCGCTACTTGGGTAAAAACAAAAAACCCAGCCAAAGCTGGGTTTATTTCTAAATATTTAAGAAGCGCTTATTCTTGTTCTGCTTGACGCAAACCTTGAACATAAGCCGCTTTTTCGTTCATTCGACGCTTCGCTTCAGTCGGTTTCGTATGGTAACGATTTTTACGAAGCTTGCGGACTACGCCCGTTGAGCTGTGTTTTCTTTTGTATCGCTTCAGAGCACGTTCAATAGATTCACCTTCTTTGACATTAATTACGAGCATAGTAACACCTCCTTTCATTGTGGGTTGCAAATGTAAGCGGATTTTCTTATTTGCTAATATAAAGTTGAAAAAAATCAACCTGAGTAGAATCCCAATAATTCCATGGGGCCAATTCTACTCAGGTGACCACCAAATGACGTAAAAAACTAAAAGCTACGAACCTATTTTGAATCGTTGTCGATCTCGCTGAATGAATCCGGTTCTAGTTTTGCTGGTGCCTTCAATACTTTTCGAAAGAAATAGATAGTCACTCCCAAGACAGTACCTTGGGTCAAAATGATCATGATTAATGCTGATGTGGTCATGAGGATACGTTTTGTTTACGGCGGTTAGAGGCTACTTTCACCATTGCCACTAGTGCGAAGAAACAAGCCAGCAAGAAGAAGCGGCTCATGTCCACGTAGAACATGTTGGTGAAATGACCATCGGTCACCCATTGAACTCCAGTATTGATATGGAAAATCTGATTGATAATGCTATCGTTCGCCCAAGGCCAGCCTTGTCCACCAAATAGCGAATTAAAGGCCGTAGACCAATCCGAGAATTCTCCATTCAAAGGTTTGAACAATGAAGTGAGGAAAATGATTCCGATAAATAGTGGCGTGACGTATTTGATAATGGGGCGATATACGCGCGGAACATTCATATCTGCACCATCAGTGATTTCTTTCCAGCCCTTATCCATGCCGAAGACCCAAGCGAAGAGAATTACTTCGGCTAGAGCAAAGATTACTAGGCTCACCGTTCCTGTCCAATAATCGTATTCATCAAAGACGCCTTTTTCAAAGAAGAAGATGGTAGGTAATCCCATAGCGAGGATGGCAATACCTAAAAGCATGGCGCTGCGGTTCTTGCTCCAGCCGAACTCGTCTTGAACAAAGCCCATCCATGGCGTACCCATGGCCAGTGAAGAAGTAATTCCGGCGAAGAACAATAGACCGAACCATGCGACCCCGGCGATTACAGCAAGGACACTCCCCCACTGGTCGAAGAGGAACGGCATGGTCTTGAAGGCCATCATAAAACCGGCATTCTCTACTACCCAGTCCAGGCCGAGGTAACCTACGGCAATCGGGATTACTACTGCAGAACCCAGCACGATCTCAACAAAGCCGTTCATCCATCCGGCAGACATAGCGTTCAGGGCGATATCGTCTTTTTGTTTCAGGTAAGAGCTGTAACAGTGAATGGTTCCCATCCCCACACTCAAAGTGAAGAATATCTGACCGGCAGCCGCCAACCAAATTTTTGGATTTGCAAGGGTGGTGAAATCAGGTTCCCACAAGAAATTCAACCCCACGAAAGTGGAACAATCTTCACAGCGACCGGTAGAACCGGTAGTCCAAGACATAATAGCCAGGAAGGCACCAAAACCGATGAGCAAAGGCATGGCGATTTTTGCCACTTTTTCAATACCCGCGCTCAGACCGCGTGAAAGAATATATATGTTGATACTTAAAGTAATGAGGAAGGCCAACAACGCCCATACGGGGAAGTTGATGCCAGAGCCTAGATCAACGTAGGCGTTGAAAAAAGCATCTAGCCCAGCCAAATCCATACCCAAGAAATCCCCCTTGAGAGATTTAAGGGTGTAAGTCAAGGTCCAGCTTTCGATGTAGGTATAGTAGGCCATGACTCCCATGTTGGTGAAGATTCCGAAGACCCCGAAGTATTTCCAAAAACGCTTGTGCGTCATATTATCTAAAATGAAAGGGGTGCTGTGATCACCGAATCGGCCACCAAATCTACCCATCGCCCACTCTACCCAGAGCAATGGGATTCCCATGAGCAGGAAGCTGACGAGGTAAGGAATGATAAACGTTCCTCCACCGTTTTGAACAGCTTGTACGGGGAAACGCAAAAAGTTACCGAGACCTACGGCATTTCCTGCCATAGCGAGGATCAGACCAACGCGTGAGCCCCAAGATTCTGTTGTATTCGACATGCTCCTTCCGGATTCGTTTAGAGTGAATCCCGAAAATAGTAGAAAGCGCCATACTTGACAAATATCAGGCTACAATCCTGTCTGCTGTGCGATGATTTCGAGTGCTTCGGTAAACGTATGCGGCGTATAGCCCAATTCCTTTCGTGCTTTGCCAATATCAAAACCCGTTACGGGCGGACGTTTGGCAGGCTGATTCAAGGTTGTGCTGTCCACGCGGGTTACCGAATCCATGGAGAGGTTGAAATACTGCGCTACTTGGCCTACTAACTCGTAGATGGACATGTAGTCAGGTCCTGAGATGTTGAATACGCCATGGGCTTTTTGATCCGCCGCCAACAATGTACCCTGTGCGAGGTCTTCGGCGAGTGTGGGCGTACGGAATTGGTCATCCACCACATTGATGGCTTTGCCTTTTTCTAATGCGTCCTTGGCCCAGGGAACGATATTGCCTCGGCTCAAATCCTCAGCCATCCCGATAACTAATACTGTTCTTAATATGCTGTATGACGATAGTTGCTCGACAATTTTTTCTGCCTCAAGCTTGGTCCATCCGTAGTGACTAATCGGGTTCGGCTCCGCTTCTTCCTTATATGGACCGTCCTTCCCGTCGAAAATAAAATCCGTGCTGATGTGTACCAAGTGTGCGCCCACTTGCTGTGCCGCTTGGGCCATGTGACGCGTCCCCTCCACATTCATCAATGTGGCTTGCTCGGGATGCAGTTCGCATTCGTCCACATGCGTCATTGCCGCGCCG
>DMCR01000002.1 GCA_003445735.1 Cryomorphaceae bacterium | reverse complement strand
GCGTCTGATGAAGGATCGTTCAGCACAAGTGTTTGAGCGTAATGCTCTGGATTGGGGTACAGCGGAGCTTTTGGCCTACGGTTCACTGTTGGCGGAAGACTTCAACATTCGAATTTCTGGGGAAGATGTGGAGCGCGGAACCTTCTCGCACCGTCACGCCATCTTAAAGGTGGAAGATAGTGAGGAAGAGGTGAGCCTCTTGAACGAATATCCAGGCAAGGAAGGCCGTTTTGCGATCTACAACTCATTGCTCAGTGAATACGCGGTGATGGGCTTCGACTACGGTTATGCCATGGCAGCGCCGGATACATTGACGATCTGGGAAGCGCAGTTTGGTGATTTTGCCAACGGCGCACAGATTATGATTGATCAATTCCTTTCTGCAGCCGAAGATAAATGGAAGCTACAGAATGGCTTGGTATTGTTGCTCCCTCACGGCTACGAAGGACAAGGTGCAGAGCATAGTTCGGCGCGCTTGGAACGATTCCTTCAGTTGTGTGCCCAAGAGAACATGACCGTGGCAAACGTAACCACTCCAGCGAACTTGTTCCATATGTTGCGCCGTCAACAAAAGCGTAATTTCCGCCGCCCGTTGGTGGTCATGACGCCAAAGAGTTTGTTGCGTCATCCGAAGGTGGTGAGTAGCGTGGAAGAATTGGCTACAGGTACCTTCCAGCCTATTATTCCTGACCATGATGTCCAGCCAGATAAGGTCACTAAAGTGGTGTTCAGTTCTGGAAAACTATACTACGAACTGTTGGAAGAACGCGAAGCGCAGGGTGCTGATCACGTCGCGCTCGTACGTATTGAGCAGTTGTACCCATTGGACGATCTCGCCATTAAGACGGAGGTGGCGAAATACCCTAATGCTGAAAAACACATTTGGGCACAAGAGGAGCCCGCGAACATGGGTGCATGGACCTACATGTTGTGGCAAATGCACATCCAACTCACGTTGGTGAGCCCAGCGCCAAGTGCAGCTCCGGCAAGTGGTTCACATAGGGTGGCCCACATCCGTCAAAGAGAAACTATTGAAAGAGTATTTAGCATTTAAGTCTACGGATATGTTAGAAATGAAAGTGCCTTCACCAGGCGAATCCATTACCGAAGTAGAAATTGCCAGCTGGCTGGTGAGCGATGGGGATTGGGTAGAAAAAGACCAAACCATTGCTGAGGTTGATTCTGATAAAGCGACGTTGGAGCTTCCAGCGGAGGAAAGTGGAATCATCACCTTGAAAGCCGAAGAAGGCGACACCGTTGAGGTGGGCCAAGTGGTGTGTTTGATCGATACCTCGGCAGCTAAACCAGAAGGTGCAGGTGCAGCAGCTTCAGCGACCACGGCACCAAATCCTGAGCCAGTAGCAGCACCTGCAGTGCCGGCTTCAAATACCTACGCGACAGGAACAGCCTCGCCAGCAGCAGCTAAGATGATGGCTGAGACAGGAGTGAAGGTGGCCACAGGTACGGGGCGTGATGGCCGCATTACTAAAGCAGATGTGATTGAGGCAGTGGCTTCGATGGGATCGGCGGGTAATGGCGAGCGCGGACAGACTCGTAAGAAGATGAGCAGCTTGCGGCGCAAGTTGGCGAGCCGATTGGTGACGGTGAAAAACGAAACGGCAATGTTGACGACCTTTAACGAGGTGGACATGAAGCCAATTTTTGATTTACGAAACCAATACAAGGATGCATTCTTGAAGAAGCACGGCGTGAAGTTGGGCTTTATGAGCTTCTTCACCTTGGCAGTCACACGCGCATTGCAGCTGTATCCCGCCACAAACAGCATGATCGACGGAAACGAATTAGTCAGCTTTGACTACGTGGACGTAAGCATCGCGGTGAGCGGTCCTAAGGGATTGATGGTACCGGTACTGCGCAATGCAGAAACTATGGATTTTGCAGGGGTAGAAAGGGAAATTGGCCGATTAGCGACTCGAGTACGAGATGGGAAAATCACCGTGGACGAAATGACCGGCGGTACCTTCACCATCACCAACGGCGGCGTCTTTGGCTCTATGCTTTCTACGCCAATCATCAATCCTCCACAGAGTGCTATCCTAGGCATGCACAACATCATCCAACGCCCAGTGGCCGTTGATGGAGAAGTGGTGATCCGCCCCATGATGTACGTGGCCTTGAGCTATGACCACCGAGTGATCGACGGTCGCGAGAGTGTAGGTACATTGGTAGCCATCAAGGAAGCCTTGGAGAATCCTGAAGAAATCTTGATGAACGGCAATGCGAAAAAAGCCTTAGGCCTGTAAATGCCAATAGGATGCTAAAACCCACACAATCCGTGGATTTGGGCCCTATTAAACCTTATATTTGCGAGCTCTGTCTTCGGACAGGGCTCTTTTTTCTTTATAACCCAAACATAAAAGCATGAAAAGAATTATTTCGGGCTTGTTAGCACTAGCTCTTATTCTTACCAGCACCTTGACAACAGCCCACGAAGGAATGTGGTTGCCGATGTTGATCAAGCGTCTGAATTATGCGGAAATGCAGGCAAACGGCTTGAATCTTACCGCAGAAGAAATTTATGATATCAATAACGCCTCCATCAAGGACGCCATCGTTTCATTGGGCGGATTCTGTACGGGTGAAATCATTTCGAGCCAAGGCTTGATGTTGACTAACCACCACTGTGGTTACGACGCCATCCGCTCACACTCTACCGTAGAGAATGACTATCTCACTGATGGCTTCTGGGCCATGACTCGTGATGAGGAGCGCACAAACCCAGGCTTAACTGCTGCTATTTTGGTGCGTATGGAGGATGTGACAGACCAAGTATTGGCTGCCATGACCGATGACATGACCGAAGCACAACGTGCAGCAAAGGCAAGAGAAATAGGTGATGCATTGGCATCGGAAGCTACTGAAGGCACCAAGCACAACGCTTATGTGCGTAGTTTCTTCCACGGCAATGAATACTACCTATTTGTCTACAACACCTACAAAGACGTTCGTTTGGTGGGCGCACCTCCAAGCAGCGTGGGCAAGTACGGTGGTGATACCGACAACTGGATGTGGCCACGTCACACGGGGGATTTCTCTATGTTCCGCATCTATGCGGATACTGAAGGCAACCCTGCAGATGTAAGTGCTGACAACGTGCCACTAGCTCCTAAGCATCACTTGCCAGTGAGCTTGAACGGTGTCAAGGAAGGCGATTTTACTATGGTCTTTGGATTCCCAGGATCAACCGATCGTTTCTTGACTTCTACAGGTATCGAGCAGGCGATCAACCTATACAATCCAACTATTGTTGAGATACGTGATCGTAAACTAGCCATCATGAAAAAAGCAATGGACGCTGATGCTGCTGTTCGTATTGCATTGGCAACGAACTACGCCCAGACGGCCAATTACTGGAAGTACTTTATTGGCCAGACAGAGCAGTTGAAGAAAAACCGCGTTAAGGCCAAAAAAGAAGCTATTGAATCGACCTATCTAGATTGGGCAAACTCAGACCCAAGCCGCGCGGAATATGCGGGTGCCTTGGATTTGTTGAACGAAGCCTATACAGCTACTGATCTTACGGTGAAGGGCGGTGTTTACCTTATGGAAGCGGGTATACGAGGCGCTTCATTGCCATTGTATGCATGGCGATTGGCTCGCCAGCTTGGTGCATTGGCCACTTCTGAAGAATTAGAAGCGGATAAGGCTGCAGTGCTTGATTATGCTGAAGGTCACTTCTCAGAGTATCAAGCTGCAGTAGACCGCGAGCTTGCGGTAGCACTTTGGGGAATGTGGATGGAGAATGTTCCTGCGGACCAATTACCGGAAATCTTGACAGAAGTTCGCGATAGCATGGGCGGTGATATCAATGTCCTCGTCAACGAGATTTACGATAACTCAATTTACGCCTCTAAGGAAAACCTAGAAGCTTGGTTGGAAGAAATGGATGCGGATGCATTGAAGAACGATATGGGAGGAAAATTGGCCTCTAGCTTCATTATGACCTATATCGGCAACCAGCAAGGCAATGCTGAGGTAAGCGAGAAAATGAACAAGGGCTACCGTCTATTTACAGATGGCTTACGCCAAGCGATGCCAAACAAAACCTTTGCTCCCGATGCAAACTCTACGCCACGTATGACTTGGGGGGTAGTCGGTTCTTACGATCCACAAGATGCTGTTCACTACGATTACGTGACGACCATTGAAGGGGTAATGCAGAAGGAAGACCCTAATAACGATGAGTTTATCGTGCCTACGAAACTCAAGGAGTTATACAATGCCAAAGACTACGGCCGCTATGCGGATGAGAATGGTGATTTGGTGGTGAACTTCATCTCGAACAATGATATCACCGGTGGTAACTCAGGTTCTCCAGTGATCAATGGTGACGGTGAATTGATTGGAACCGCGTTCGATGGAAACTGGGAGGCGATGTCAGGTGATATTTTCTTCGAGGACCAATTACAGCGTTGTATCTCTGTTGACATCCGTTACACCTTATTCATCATCGACAAGTATGCAGGTGCAGGTCACTTGGTCGATGAAATGACATTGGTGAAAGGCAAGAAAAAGCGCAGGAAGCGTCGTAAATAATAGGCGCGTAGCGCCGAGTTTTTATCTTTCTTTGGCACACAATTTGAAGTTGATACCGTAGTTGATTTTAATACAGAAATGATGAAACGAATCCTTGTACTGGCAGTGCTTGCCATTGGTTTAAATGGATGCTCTAGCTGGCAGCCCGTGGAGAATGTGGTACCCTCAAATCCAAACTGCATTTGTACGCAGGAGTATGATCCGGTGTGTGTCCAGGGCAATGGAAAGATATTGCGTTACTCTAATGCTTGCGCGGCGATGTGCGACGGCTATGGCCAAGATGATTTCATTAATTGCCCCCCTGAATGATGATGTTACGCAAGTTGTCTCTAGTATTTTTCCTTGCGAGTTGTGGTGTTTCGAAGGAAACGCCCAAAGAAGCAGTCTGTCCCTGTACACGAGAATATCGCCCCACATGCGTTATTGTTAGTAGTGATACCTTGGTTTTTGATAATCCATGTATTGCAAGATGCAACGGCTATGACGAATTGGACTTTATATCTTGTCCAGATCAAATTATTCGCTAACTCACCGTACTCACTTTCTCCAAAAACAACGGCCCACAATCCTCAAACCACTACTCCTCTAAACTGTCCTCAACGTAGTTCAACACCTTAGTCATTAGGTGCAGTCTGTCCTTGCCACGCACATTGTGTGGGTGCATAGGGTAAGGGAAGAAATCCATTTGTACGCCTGCATCGATGAAGGATTTCACGAGACTGAGGTTGTGCTGCATCACTACCACATCGTCCACGGTGCCGTGGATGAGTAGGAGGTCGCCTTGAAGGTTGCTCACGTAGTTGTGCAAGCGATTTTCTGCATAGCCATCCTCGTTTTCTTCGGGACGGTCCATATAGCGCTCGCCGTACATGACTTCATAGTATTTCCAATCTGTCACAGGACCACCGGCAACACCCGCTTTGAAGGTGCCCGGCTGGCGAAGCATGAGTGAGGTAGTCATAAATCCACCGTAGCTCCATCCGTGCACGGCCATGCGATCCCCATCGACATATGGAAGAGATTTGAGGTAGGCGACACCGGCTAATTGGTCCTCCATTTCAACAGAGCCCAATTGTCTGTGGATCTGCTGCTCGAAATCTGTCCCGCGATGCGCTGAACCGCGGTTGTCCAATGTAAATACGATATATCCTCGATTGGCAAATTCGTTCATCCAAAACGCTCCCCCGCCGTTCCATCTGTTGGTCACCATCTGAACATGAGGCCCGCCGTACACATAGACGAGTACGGGGTACTTTTTCGAACCATCAAAATCATACGGCAAGTAGGTGCGGGTGTATAGGGTAGAGCCGTCGGGACCGGTAATGTTGCCCATTTCTGGCTTGCGGATGTTTGTTCCTTCAAGTGGATTGGTCGCCTCGATAAGTGTACGTTCCTCTTTTCCGCCGGCGGTCATCAAAACGTCCTTAGAGGGAACGTCCACGCTGCTGTAGCTATCGATAAAGTATTGGCCTCCCTCTTGTACG
>DMCR01000142.1:4786-7997 GCA_003445735.1 Cryomorphaceae bacterium | reverse complement strand
GACCTTGAGGATTATGATGAGGCCATGCAAGGGAAATTACCATCACGCTGGTGGAAAGCGCAACAAAAAGCTTGACAATAAAGGAAGTTTGTGTCATTCACAAGGGAATTTTTCTATCTTTAGCGGCAACTGAAAACACGTACGCGCCGAATCAGATGAAAAAAACCTGTATTGCACTGTTCGCAATGTTCTGCACCTCAAGCCTTTGGGCTCAACAGGATGTGCAGTTTACCCAATTTACCAATAACAAAATCTTCTACAATCCAGGAGTTACTGGTGCGGGCGATGCTATTTGTTTAGGTATGGCGGCCCGTCAACAATGGGTAGGCTTTGAGAATGCCCCAAGTACACAGAATTTCACAGCAAATATTCCTTTGAATATTCTTCATGGTGGTTTGGCGGTAAATGTGACAAACGATATGATTGGGTATTTCCAAGATATGACGGTAGGATTGGGCTACGGTTACCAAATGGATCTTGCAGGTGGAACCTTAGGATTGGGATTGCGCGTGGATTTCAGAAATAAAGCAGTAACCACAGGATCCTGGGCCCCACCTCAAACCATGAACGACCCGTCCTTAGTGGCAATTGGTAGCAGTTCGATGGCGACAGATCTAAACTTTGGTGCGTATTACCGCCACACAAACTGGTATGCCGGATTGAGTAGCACCAGGCTTCTAGAAACCAAAGACATTCTCAATGCAACGGGCGGCAGCTCCAATGCTGAGATTCGCGGACAACGTCATTATTACTTCATGGGAGGTTATGATCTTGATCTAGGCAATGGCTTCGTGCTTCAACCGGCAGCCATGATTAAGACTGATTTTGTGACTACACAGTTTGATTTAAATGCAGCAGCGATGTATAATAATCAAATCTGGGGTGGCGTTACATACAGAGTGCAAGATGCCTTGGCCATTATGGCCGGCTACCAAATCACCAAAGATTTGCGTGCAAGTTACTCGTACGACCTAACCACGTCTACGTTAAGGAACTCAAGCAGTGGTTCTCATGAAATCATGATGACCTACTGTTTTACTATTGAAATTCCACCGAAGGAAAAAGGTAGTTACAGAAATCCGATATTTTTGTAATATAGCGGCTTGGTTTTTGCTAAGATTAAAGTAGAGAAACAATTAGATTATGAAAAAGCTCCTGTTAGGGCTCACAGCGGCGGCACTTTTGGCCTCATGTGGAGGAAGTGATCAAGGTGAATTAGTTGGTGTTCAAAACCGACCGACTTGGTATCCAAGCGAACCTTATGGTATGGTATATATTCCACAAGGGTCTTTCACAATGGGAAACCATGATGAAGATGTGCCATATGCATACACCGCCCCTGCGAAAACGGTAAGTGTAGCTTCATTTTACATGGACCAAACTGAAATCACAAATAATGAATACCGTCAATTTGTTCAATGGGTTCGTGATTCCATAGCTCGTGTTCGTTTGGCTGAAGGTTTGGTAGAAGATTTCGAATATATTGACTTCGCTGACCTTGAGGATCCAACTTATTATCAAGATTACGTGGCTCTCAATTACCCTGATAGTATGATGCGCCGTTTAAATTGGGACCCGTTTTTAGAATGGGAAAAAAACCGTTATCCGTCAGCTGAATACACCGAGGTCATTGAGGGAATGTATTTGCCTCCAGAAGAACAGTGGCTTGGATATCGTCAACTAGATACACGTCAGTTAAATTATACTTACTACTGGATAAACAAACAAAAAGCAGGTAGTAAATTGAATCGCGTAGAATATGACTATAGTGATGAAGATGATGATGGTTCATTATTCGGTTACCGCGACTACATCAAAAACACCCAGTCTAGTTCAAATCGTTCCTCATTTTTTGAGAAAGAAACTATCAATGTTTATCCGGATACTCTAGTATGGATTCATGACTTTACCTACAGTTTTAACGAGCCAATGCACGACAAATACTTTTGGCACCCGGCATACGACGATTATCCTGTAGTCGGAGTTAGCTGGAAACAAGCTAAAGCATTTACAAACTGGAGAAGTAAGTACAGAAGAGATTTTTTGAAAAATTCTGGAGAGCTTGTAGAGCACGAATTTAGGCTGCCCACTGAAGCAGAGTGGGAATATGCAGCCAGAGGAGGTGTGGAATTAACAACGTATCCATGGGGTGGTCCATATGCGACGAATAGTGCTGGTTGTTATTTAGCCAATTTCAAGCCGAGACGAGGAAATCTTACAGCCGATGGAGGTTTTTATCCTGTGGAGGTAACTGCATATTCTCCTAATGAATATAACCTTTATTGTATGTCTGGCAATGTGAGCGAGTGGACTTCTACAGCGTTCGATGTTCAGTCATATGCTTTCAACAGTGATATCGCTGCTGAAATTCAGTACAATGCGTTTGATGATGAATTAGAGACGATGAAACGCAAAGTGATCCGTGGTGGATCCTGGAAAGATGTGGCATACTTTCTTCAAGTTGGCGCAAGAGATTACGAATATCAAGACACAGCCAAAAGCTACATTGGTTTCAGAACTGTACAAACGTTCCTGGGGAGGGACCTTAAAGATTTTTAAACCCACAACTTAAATTTCAAATCCAAAATATTATGGCACTTATCGACGTAAATGGTAAAAGATTCAAGAATTTCATGGCAAAGCTCTATGGTATTGGAGCTGCAGTTGTAATTCTTGGTGCAATGTTTAAGATCATGCACTGGGAAGGTGCGAATTTTATGCTAGTGGCAGGTCTTACAACGGAAGCAGTAATTTTCTTCTTTTCAGCTTTTGAAAAACCAGCGACTGAGTATGATTGGTCATTGGTTTATCCAGAACTAGCCAAAGGAGATGGTGATGAATCTATGACTATCACCCAACAACTCGACAATGCATTAGAAAATGGAGGAATCGATTCGGAACTAATCGCACGACTTGGAGAGGGTATGCGCAGTCTAAGTGAGACAGCAGGTGCGCTTTCAGGAGCCGTTGACGCGGCTGGCGCTACTGCGAAATACAGTGAGCAACTCAATTCTGCCGCTGCGAATATGGAAAGTCTGAATGCATTATATGCGGTTCAATTAGAAAATACTACAGCTCAAGTAGAGAGTCAAAACGATGTAATGGAAAAGCTTGCAAATGCTTCAACTGATGTGTCAGATCTTGCAGGTCAAATCTCTGCATTGAAAGGTAATCTTGCCAATCTGAATAGTATTTATGGTGGAATGCTTAC
>DMCR01000142.1:0-4390 GCA_003445735.1 Cryomorphaceae bacterium | reverse complement strand
AATGGCATCAGGTAATTTAAGCCCAAGACAGAGGATGATTAATATGATGTATCTCGTATTAACGGCGCTCCTTGCACTTAATGTCAGTCGCGAAGTCATGGATGCTTTTTATGAAGTGATGCTTGATCAAAATGCTTCGATTGAGACTGTAGAGGGTCAAAATGCTTCGCTGTATGCTTCATTCAACAGCGCCGCTGCGGATAATCCTGTTAAAGCCGGCCCCTGGAGAGACAAAGCAGAAGAAGTCCGTGCCAAATCGGATAGTTTGTTCAATCTTATTGAATCCATGAAAGACGAGTTGATTCTTCGTGCTGGTGGTGAGGATGAGGAAAATCCTGGCAAGCCAAAAAAAATGGATGATCGGGAGACTGCTCCTAACTACTTCTTGATTGAGAAAAAAGGACAAGAACTGAAGTCAGAAATGGAGTCCTTCAGAGAGGTTATGAAATGGGACGCCGTAGGAAATGAAAGTCTTATTGAGGCTTTAGATGCAACTTTTGCTTTAGCCGATGAAATGCACGACGGTGTTAATATGTCCTGGGAACAACAAAATTTTGAGCATTTTCCGCTCATTTCTGTTTTAACCTTCCTAACAGGTATGCAAAGTGATGTTAGAACCGCAGAAGCCAATGTCATAGATAATCTTTTCTCAAATATCAATGCACGGGATATTAAGGTAACAGGAGTAAAGCCTATTGTCATACCGAAAAGTACGTTTGTAACAAAAGGTGATTCATACGAAGCCGAAGTTCTTTTGGCGGCCTTTGATGAAACGCAAAATCCTACATTCTTAATAAATGGAGATTCAATTTCTGCCGAGGATATTATTGATGGAGTTGCAAAAATCACTCTACCTGCAAATAAAGTAGGTACGGAAACTTGGAACGGAGAAATCCGTTTGATAACAAATGGAGAAGAAAAAGTTTATGAAATTGGGGAACAATTCTACAACGTGGCCCCTCCTAGCGTAGTTATATCTCCAACCAAAATGAACGTCTTGTACCGAGGGGTAGATAACCCATTGGAAATTTCTGTTCCTGGTGTAGATCCTTCAAACTTAATTGTAAACGGTCGTGGCGTGAAGAAATCCCGAGGCGGATACATTGCTGATGTAACACGTAACCCAGGTGGTACTATGAAAATTGCTGTTAGTGTGCGTGAAGCAGATGGTTCAACGAAGTCAATGGGATCTAAGGAATTCCGTGTGAAGAACCTACCGGATGCAGCCGGTGAAATCTTTGGTAAGACTGAAGGTTTGATGTCAGCAAATTTGATTAAAAAGGCTAAGGTTGTAGCGAAATTCAACAATTTCGATTTCGAATTACCTTTGAAAGTAACGAGCTTCCAGATTATCATTCCTCCTTTCGCTCCTATCGATTGTAAAGGAAATACACTAAATTCCAACGCTAAAGCTGCATTGGACAAAGCCAAGCCTGGAACACCAGTCATTATTAGAAACATTAAGGCGGCAACTGCTAAAGGTATCAAGCCAAAAGTTGCTCCTATTACTATTGATTTGAACTAATATGGTACGAGTTAAAGCGCTCCTTTTTGCCATCGTTGCTGTAGGTCTATCTTACTCGACAGCAAATGCGCAAATTCTAGATCCTTCGGATGATGGCATCATCCCTGAGGCGACTAAACATTACCGGAACAATCGTGTAGTGCCCTACCCATACCTGCGTCAAGACGACATGTTGTGGTCTGAGCGTCACTGGGAGCGCATTGACTTGCGCGAGAAAATCAACCTTCCGCTATACTATCCGATCAAGCCGATGCCGGATCGTAAAGCACTATGGGATGTATTGGTAGACGGTATCATTACCGAGAATACCATCACAGAGATTTTCTTGGATGATCGCTTCGAATTGCCTTTGACAATTGACGAGGTTCGTGAGAAAATTGAGCAATATGATACTATTCCAGATCCAGATGATCCGTTTGGTCCACCATTAGCCATCGATACCATTACCATTAAGGCGAACAATGTGGTTGCCTACCACATTAAGAGCGACTGGTACTTCGACAAGCAAAGAGGTGAATTGAAAAATCGTATTATTGGTATTGCCCCTGAAGTACGTGATCCACGTAACCAATCGTTGACCTACAACCCATTCTGGGTATGGTTCCCAGATGCTCGTTACGCAATGGCGACATCAGTAGCTTACAATGAAAAAAACAACAATCAGCGATTGACTTTCGATCAAATCATGCATTTCCGCAAATTTAACGCGACCATTACTAAAATGGATAACGTTTACGATCGTACGATTGCAGATTATAAGCGCAACAGCGCTATGAACCAACTGCTCGAAGCCGCTCGAATCAAAGAAGATTTGAGAAATAAAGAGCACGATATGTGGACGTACTAAGACTACAGAAGTAAACTTCTTCAAGAACTCCTGTTACCTTTGTAGCAGGAGTTTTTTTATGCCTTACGTAGATTATATAATTGTTGGAGGAGGTATCTCAGGATCCGTGCTTAGCTATACGCTAATGAAGCACGGCGCAAGCATACATCTATTTGATGTGCCTAATGAGAATATGAGCTCAAAAGTCGCAGTGGGACTTTGGAACCCGATCGTGCTGAAGCGCATGAAAAAGGTTTGGATGGCCGACGAGATGATGGAAGTCTTGCACGAAGTCTACCCCGACATGGAGGCATGGACACAAAAGCCCTTCTTCAAGCCTCTACCCTTACGTCGTATTTTTGATAATCCCGGAGAGCAGAACACTTGGATGGAGCTGTCCGATCAACAAAGCTTCGCCCCTTTTCTCCAAGACTCCATTGAGGCCATACCTTCAGGAATTATAGCTGAACACGGTAGCGGTTTAACTAAGGGCACAGGAAGACTTGAGGTGAATACTATGATGGCCGCCGTTCGCGAAAAGCTCGGGGAAACATATTCCTTCACGGAGGAATATTTTAATTGGGAAGCTCTTGAGCCATACAGTGAAGGCGTTCAATACAAGGATCTCAAGGCACATGCGATCATTTCTTGCGAGGGGACCCATTTGGCGCTGAGTAAAAGTAAGCTTAGTCAGCAAGGTTTTTCTCCTGTTAAAGGGGAACTTTTAACGGTCCAATTAAATCGCGATCTAGGAAAGGAATGCATTCATCAAGGATATTTTATGTTGGGCGAAGAGGATCAGAAAGCCTCCATTGGAGCAACCTATGCCTGGGAGGGATTTGAGGACGGCCCTACCCCAAAAGCCAAAGACGAACTTATCCAGCACATGGATAAAGTCTGGTCAGAAGATTATAAAGTCATTGATCACTACGCAGGTACTCGACCGGCCACGAAGGATAGACGACCCATCATAGGACCTCACCCTTTGAAGGAGAACGTGTGGGTCTTTAACGGCATGGGGTCTCGTGCAGTACTGATGGTACCTTACTTGGCACAAAATATGGCAGAGCACTTGCTATATGGAGTGCCGCTAATCAAGGAATGCGACCCCGCTCGATTTAGAAGCTAGTTACTTCTTTTCTTTTTATCCGCGTTCAGCGGCGCACATCCTTGTCGTAGTGATGGCGTAAAATTTCGTGCCTTTTAACATCTTGATTTATTACTGATTTACAGGATAAAAATACAACGGTCGCGCGAGGGTTTTTGATACTTTTGTCACAATGGTAGTATCATTCAATAAAGCCTCGCTTTTTTTTGGCGGAAGGGCCATCTTCAACGAAATCAGTTTCCAAATCAACCCGGGTGATCGTATTGGTCTAGTGGGTAGGAATGGTGCGGGGAAATCTACCCTACTGAAACTCATTGCAGGCGACTACGCTCTGGATGAGGGGAGTAAAAACATGGCAAAAGAGATGCGAATAGGCTTCCTACGTCAGGATTTGGCGATGGATATGGAAAAGTCCATCATGCAGATCGCCCGTAGTGCCTTTGACGAGATCATGCGAATCAACGAGCGCATGGAGGAGATCAATATGGAGTTTGAAGTACGGACGGATTTCGAGAGTGACTCCTATATCCTATTAATTGAAGAATTAAGTCTACTCAGTGAGCGCTTTGGCATCCTAGGTGGGGATAATCTTGACGAGAGCGTGGAGCTGGTATTAAAGGGACTTGGATTTACACAGGATACCTTCCATAACAAACTCCATACGTTTTCGGGGGGATGGCGCATGAGAGCAGAATTGGCCCGATTACTTCTTCAAAAGCCAGACCTACTGCTGTTGGATGAACCTACGAACCACTTGGATATTGAAAGTATCATGTGGTTGGAGCAACATTTGAGCGAGAGTAATCAAACCCTGATGGTGGTTAGCCACGATAGAACATTCTTGGACAATGTGACGACACGTACCATTGAGGTTGCCATGGGCAAGGCCTATGATTTCAATACCCCGTACTCAAAATATTTGACCTTAAGG
>DMCR01000152.1 GCA_003445735.1 Cryomorphaceae bacterium | reverse complement strand
TACCGACCATGGAACCATCAATGTTCAGCGCCCCGCCAAAGTGGTTGGTACCAAGGAGCTCACCACCAACCTGCGATATAAGAATGGCAATGGGATGAGTTACCCGTCCAAACACAGCTTCGTCATCAAGAATCCCGAATCTGTGGGTTTACCGAAGCAGCACATTGCGGACGAATACATCTTCGCCCTCACGGACTATTTCTATGTGTACCCCAACAGGTTCAATCATTTTGCCCAGTATTACCGCAACACATATCAGCACGGTGGGGTATCTTTGGAGGAATTGATAATTCCTTATGCGATTCACGTTCCAAAATGATCATTGGTGCTATGAGGCCGTGACCTTGGCAGATTTGCCAACGCTCGCCGCGCACATTCTCGATCATACCGAACATCAAGTTAATCTTCTTGAAGCGCCTATGGGCAGTGGTAAGACGACCTTGTGTAATGCCTTGCTTGAGTCCTGGGGCAGCGAAGACCGCGGTTCCTCACCAACCTTTGCGCTTATCGAAGAACACTATGGTCCAAAGGGGAGGTTCTACCACCTTGATGCCTACCGGTTAACCTCGGAAGTGGAGGCCTATGACGTTGGTTTGGAAGAATATCTCGAAGATGAGTGCCCGATGTGGATCGAATGGGGAGAAAAAGTACGATCTTTATTACCCTACACTGTTGGGGTGGTGTACCTCGCGGTTACATCGTCCGGACAGCGTAATGTGCATTTTTACCCCAGCCTCAGCACACAAAAAATAGCGTGGAACTATGAGTGATTACATCAGCTGGTCTGAAACGGCCTGGGCAACACAAGAGGAGCGATTGGCGGTCGACACCAAGAGCATGAACTTGCATATAGGGCTTCCTAAGGAGCGCGAAATGAATGAGCACCGCATCCTGCTTACCCCTGAATCTGTACAAATCCTAACCCGCTCCGGTCATACTATTATGGTGGAAGAAGGCGCGGGGGAATTGGCGGGGTTCACGGATCGCATGTACGCAGATGCCGGGGCGGAGATCATCTCCGACACTGGTACTATCTTCCAATGTGCCATCGTGGCCAAGGTTGCGCCACCCACGCCCGCTGAAATCGCGCTCATGAAGGGCAATCAAACCCTGATCAGTGCGCTCCAACTGCGCACACGCGATCGCGCCTATTTCAAGGCGCTCGCAGATAAAAAAATCACCGCACTCGCCCTCGAGGAAGTACGTAATTCTGAAGATCAAAGTGCCTTGCGAATGGCCATGAGTGAGATTGCGGGGCAGATGGCCACGCACGTAGGTGCAAGCCTACTCGCGGACGGCGCCCACGGCTCGCGTAAAGGTAAACTCATGGGCCCCATTCCCGGCGTGTTGCCTGCCCGTGTTGTGGTGCTAGGCGCCGGCGTCGCCGGCCTCTCAGCCGTGCGCGCGGCACAAGGTATGGGGGCTCAGGTTATCCTGATGGACAGCAATATCAACAGATTGCGCGATGCTCAAGAGATGTTCGGAAGTGTCGTTGGGACTGAGGTTATTCAGGATTTGGTTGTGTCGAAGCGATTGATGAAGGCGGATATTGTCATTGGAGCACTAAGACCCGTGGATGGTAGAACGCCGATGGTGGTGACCGAGGATATGATTTTGGCGATGGAGCCTAACAGTGTGATTATTGATATTAGCATTGATAGCGGCGGGTGTTTTGAGACATCTGAGCTGACGACGCACGATGCGCCGACCTTTGAGAAATTTGGGGTCATTCACTATATGGTGCCAAATATGGCCAGTGCCGTGGGGCATACTGCGACGATTGCAATGAGCAATATTGTTGGGCCATTGCTGCAGCAGGTGGCCGACAGCGGGGGTGTGGAAGATTGTTTGCACTACGACTTGAATGTTCGGGCGGGACTGTATATGTACAAGGGGCTGCTGACCAAGGGCCATTTAGGCGAGCATTTCGACCTTCCGTTCTCGAATGATAGCTTATTGTTTGGGGCATTATAAAGGCAAGGATTTACCTTTGCCTCCCCTAACAGCCGTCCACGGCAAAACTCATTCAGATGGCATTTTTACGACGACTTTTATTCTACATCATCGGCATCGGCCTTGGAGTTGCCTTGGTCAAGGTGTTCTTCGGCGAACGCGATCTAGATTACGCCTATGCTCCACAGGCTAGGGTGAAGAAGATCTTCCGCACGAAGGTGATTGATAGTACGTCGTTGGCGCAGCCAGAATTGGACCTAAGTAAAGACAGCCTGTATTACCATGCAGTAGTCGATGGGAAAATCAAGTTTGGTGAGAGCGATCCGCGTAAAGAACCGTGCGGGGAATATGTGCTTTTCTACAGCCACGAGAGCTACCCATATTTGATTCGCTTGGAAAATTGTGGAGATACGGTCCGAGTCCTTGCTGTCGAAAAATACGGGGATTAACCGCGCTTTCTGCGCTTGACCTCTTCTTGAATCAGTGATAATTCACGTCCAGTCTGTCCTTCTACTGAGGTATTTTCCTCGGCACGACGGAACAGGTAGGGAAGCACGTCTTTGAGCGGCCCGAAGGGCAGGTATTTGGCGACATTCATCCCGTGTGCGGCTGCATTGAAGCTAATGTGGTCACTCATACCGAAGAGTTGCGCTACAAAAACTCGTGGATCACCGGGAAGTAGGTTCAGAGATGCCATTTTCTCAGCAGCTAATTTGACGCTATTCTCATTATGCGTTCCGAACACCACAGCCATATGATCGAGGTTGCTCAAGATTAAATCCACTGAGGCGTTGTAATCTCTATCGGTCGCGGATTTATTGGGCTGAATAGGATCAGCATAACCCTTCCTCGCCGCACGCTCGCGCTCCTTTTCCATATAGGCGCCGCGAACAATCTTTACGCCATAGATGAACTCTTCTTTTTGGGCCAAGGCTAGTGCGTCTTTCAACTGCTGAAAGCGGTCGTGACGGTAGAGCTGGGCCGTGTTGTAGATCAAGGCGCGCTGGCTATTGTATTGTTTCATGTAATGTATGACCAGCTCATCAACGGCTGGCTGAATCCAGCTTTCTTCTGCATCGACCATCACTGGCACACCAAGCTCATTTGCTTTAGCAAATATCTCGTGGTAACGGGTCTTCGTGCGCTCCCAAGCTGCCGCCTCTTTTTCGCTGAGCGACTGCTCAAGACTGACCTTTTCATAGATATCAATGCTGCCTAATCCTGTGGGTTTAAACACGCTAAAGGGCACGTCTGCATTGGCCACCGCAAACTCCATGGTACGAATGGTAGTCCGCAGGGTGCGGTCAAAGTCGGATTCCTCGGCCTTGCCCTCCACGCTATAATCTAAGATGGCACCGACCTGACCCTCGGCCAAGCGATCAATCTGATGTTGACATTCTTCGATGGTCTCGCCGCCACAAAATTGGCGGAATACCGTGGCCTTGACGATACTTTTAATGGGTAAACGCATGGCTAAGGCAGCAAGGATCACATTTTTAAGCGCACCGACCACCCCGGGAGAACTCAGGGTAGCGAACAACAGTCGACTCTGTTGCAGGTCAGCATTGGTTTTCATACCGAATGCCACCTCTGTATTGGTGAAGTCAATCATCTGCCTGTTAATTGGACTCCAAATATAGGTTTCAAATCGTACTTTTGTTACGTGAAACAGCAAGGAACAGGACCGGTTTATTCAGCTTCTGGATATGCAGCATTAGATGCTTATCTCAAGATCCAGCGCCCGTCGAAAACGTTCCTGATGGTGGACTCGAATACCAGTGTTTGTTTGCCAGGTTTTGTGGGCCAATTATCTCATCTCGATGGTAATTTCGAAATCCTGGAAGTCGAACCTGGCGAGGGAAGTAAATCCATCGAAGTGGCCGCTGGACTATGGTCCGTGTTGCTGGAATATGGCGCCGACCGAAATAGTCTGATCATCAATGTAGGGGGAGGGGTCGTCCTTGACCTCGGAGGTTTTGTGGCTAGTACCTTCAAACGTGGCATTTCCTTTATCAACGTGCCCACCTCGCTGCTCGCCATGGTCGATGCAAGCTTAGGAGGGAAGACGGGAATCAACCATGAAGGTATTAAAAACCAAGTAGGCACCTTCACCGGCGCCGAGCTCGTATTAATCGATGATGCCTTTTTGGGTACCTTGCCGGAAGAGGAGTGGCGCAGCGGTCATGGCGAGATGATAAAGCACAGCTTGTTATCAGGGCACAATTGGCCCCAGGTACTAAAATTGACGCATCAAACCCTGAACGACGTACATCTCAAACAAAGCGTGGATACTAAGCTGGCCATCGTTCAATCTGATTTTAAAGAAAATGGCCTACGGAAGGTCCTCAATCTTGGCCATACATTCGGCCATGCTTGGGAATCTTGGTGCGCCCAACACAGCCCTGTCAGTCACGGTTCGGCGGTTATTCAAGGCCTTCACGTGGCGCTTTATCTAAGCGAGCAACACGATGCCCTTAAAGCTTTAGGCCAAAGCTACCCGTGGATCAAGGTGGACGAGGATACGTTCGATGACCTTTGGATGCTGATGCAAGCCGATAAGAAAAATGTCGAAGGGCAAGTGCGCTTTGTACTGCTTGAAAATATCGGTAATCCTACCTTCGATTGCCCCATTTCCGAGGATCAATTCTGTGCTGCTATCCAACACCTGAATTCCCTCTAATGGACGGGCTACTCAAACTTCCAAAGCATTCCGGTACCTTAGAAGGCACCGTTGATTTACCGCTAAGCAAAAGCTTGGCGAACAGGGCCCAAATCCTCGCCGCCCTATACCCGCATCTCACCTTGAATACCATTCCGGAAGCCGAAGATTCGTACTACCTCGCCCAAGCCTTATCTTCCGATCAGTACCACCTCCACGTTGGCGCCGGCGGTACCACCTTGCGCTTCGCGACGGCCTACTGGGCCATACAACCCCATGCCCTCAAGGTCCTTAGCGGCACCGATGCCCTAAATAGCAGACCCATCGCTGAACTGGTCGACGCGCTAATTGCTCTCGGGGCAGATATTACATACGAAGGAAAGGACCAGTATCCGCCGCTACGCATCTGCGGGGCCTCAATCACCTGTTCTTCATTAGCCCTCGGAACCATAAAAAGTTCCCAATTCCTAACCGCCCTCATGCTCATCGGTCCCGCACTACCCAACGGCCTGTCGCTGAGCTGGGAATCCTTTCCTTCGCACAGTTATGTGGAAATGACCGTGGCGATGATGAAGGAATTAGGCTTCGACATTACCTTAGACGAAAACAGCGCTACCATTGCGTCCTACACCGCCACGACCCCACGTGAAATTACGCTTGAACGCGACTGGTCCGCCCTGGCTTTCTGGTGCGAGGCCGTCGCCTTATCCAACTCCGCATCACTTTTCTTCCCCGGCCTAGAACCCCACAGTCTCCAAGGCGACCGCAAAGTCCTAGACTACTTCGAACCGCTCGGCGTAGCACATACTTTCACCTCGGATGGTCTCCAACTCACCAAAAAAAGTACCCTGGCTTACGGCAAACTAGTCTACAACCTCGAGCAATGCCCGGACCTTGCCCAAGCGCTGATCACCACCTGCTTTGCCCTACGCCAGCCCTTTGAAATCTTTGGACTCTCCACATTGCCGAACAAGGAATGTGATCGATTGCAAGACTTGGTGGACCTCGCAGAAGCATTGGGCATCCCTATCAAAGCCACCGACCACAGCCTCGCCTGCACTGCTTACCCAGAAAAATTGGCCGCTCTTGGCCCACGAAGTTCCCGTGAAGATCACCGCGTCGCCATGTCACTCGCCCCGCTTTCCATGCTCATGCCCCTGTCCATCGAGCACCCGGAAGTAGTGGCCAAGAGTTATCCGGATTTTTGGAAGCACTGGGGTCAATTCTCGTAAATCCCAGAAAATATGGAAATATAAAAGTTACCCTAGTAGTAGTTGACAAGCTCTACTTGGAAAGCGATGGGGCTGTAGCTCGGTACAGTGCCTGCACCTTGTTTGCCGTAGCCTAGCTCCGATGGAAAAACTATCACACCGCGTCCGCCTTCGCCCAAGACTTGAAGGCCTTGCTGGAAGCCAGTTACAAGCTGAGGTAACGGCATATGCATTGAAGCGAACCAGCCAGCGGAGAAAATAGTGCTGTCGAGCAAATAGCCAATGTGCTTAAAGCTCACCTCGTTCGAGCTGTCGGGAATGCGGTTGACATTGCCCTCCTGTGTGATATGGTAATACAATCCTGTGCCGGTAGCAATAAAATCCAGTCCGGTCGAGGAAATATAATCTTCGATTTCGGCAATTTCATTGTTGAAGCGCTGTTCATCGGTAGTACACGAAGCAAATAATATAACCCCGAGGGCAATGGCTGTAAATCCTTTCATAGGACAAAAGTAATTAAGAATTGATTCCCTAACATTGTGTTATGAAATGGTTTCCGAGGATTTTGTTGCTTTTTCTTGTTTCTGCATTGCAGGCGCAGGATCTCGGCCGTGCTCAGGGCTTTCCTGCAGATCCGGTCATTTGTGCCGCGTACGATGGCGACCGGTTGTATTTAGGAACCCAGGGTTCAGGAGTATACGAAATGCTTGACGGATTCATTAGACCTAGTACTCGCTTTAAGAAGTTCAACCGAAGCTCGATTTTTAGTTTTTCAGTTGGTGATAGCGGATTAGT
>DMCR01000118.1:12738-16734 GCA_003445735.1 Cryomorphaceae bacterium | reverse complement strand
GACTTATGAAGACTTTTCGGTTCGAGTGACCAATGCACCCGTACCGTCCATTTGGAAAGGATTAGGTACGACGTTCTGGCTTGGCTTCTTGGGTGGTTTTGCAGCGCTGATCATGCCTTGTATTTTCCCGATGATTCCATTGACGGTAAGCTTCTTTACCAAGCAATCTAAAACAAAAGCCGAGGGAATCTTTAAAGCCGCATTGTACGGACTTTGCATCATCGTGATATACGTAGCCCTTGGTCTTGCAGTGAGCGTATTTTTTGGATCTGATGCCTTGAATCAAATGGCCACGAATCCATGGTTTAACCTGGCGTTCTTTGCTCTCTTTGTCATTTTTGCGGCCAGTTTCTTTGGTGCCTTTGAAATCACCCTGCCTTCGAGCTGGGTAAATAAAGCGGATGATGCATCAAACAAGGGCGGATTGCTCGGCATCTTCTTTATGGCATTCACCTTGAGCTTGGTGAGCTTTTCTTGTACGGGCCCAATTATTGGAACACTACTTGTGGAAGCCGGACAAAAAGGTTCCTTACTGGGGCCTGCCGCAGGGATGTTCGGATTCTCATTGGCCTTGGCCATTCCTTTTACCCTTTTCGCTGCCTTTCCAGGATGGTTGAATTCTTTACCATCATCAGGCGGATGGTTGAACACCGTGAAGGTGACCCTCGGATTCTTGGAATTAGCGTTCGCTTTGAAATTCTTGTCCACGGCAGATTTGGTTTGGCAAGCACATTGGTTAGAACGCGAACTGTTCCTCGCCATTTGGGTCGCCATCGCCTTTATTACTGCCTTCTATCTCTTAGGTGCATTCCGAATGCCGCTTGATAGTCCGGTGACAACCATTTCAGTACCTCGACTAAGCTTTTCTATGGTTTTTATGATTTTGGGCTTTTATATGTTGCCGGGAATCTTTGGTGCCCCAGTCAAGTTAATTTCAGGTTTCCCACCTCCAGAGCATTATGCAGAAACTAAAAGCGGTGCTTACGCGCAACCAGCGATAAACATGGTTGCTTCTGGTGAGTCGGCGGCAGTAGGGGTGGAGCATGGCGAGCACTGTCCTAATGGTTTGCCTTGTTTCAATGATTTTGATGCCGGCCTAGCCTATGCAAAGGAAGTGGGCAAGCCTATCATGATAGATTTCACCGGATGGGGATGTCAGAACTGTCGCAAGATGGAAGAAAACGTTTGGGTAGACGAGCGCGTGCACAAGAGGTTGAGAGATGAGGTAGTCCTCATTTCACTATATGTAGATGAGCGCACTCCGTTCTTGAAAGAGGAGCAATACATCAGTGAAGTGACCGGCCGCAAAATCAAGAATATCGGCAATAAGTGGAGCGAGTTTGAAGAAGTAAACTTCGGCGCGGTAAGCCAGCCACTGTACGTATTCCTTGGGCACGAAGACCTCGAGCCGTTGATTGAAACAAGAGGTGCGAATCTCGACATCGAAGCTTACATCGAATGGATGGACCGAGGCATTTCCACCTTCCGAAGGTAAGTCCTGCCTGATAAATATTAAGCCCGGACAGAACCTTCTGCTCCGTGCGTTGTTTTTAAGGGTGATGCCTACTACCCTAGAAATCAGATATCGATTGCGCCACGAAGATGAAGTGGTGGGCTACGCCCGTAAAATAGGCAGTCGTTCACATTTCTTTTCAAGGGACCAATTCTGGTGGTCAGGCATCAAAATCAAACACAACAAAGTCGACGAAAGTGTGGGTCTTTTTGACCTCGATAAACGTCTGCTCTACGAGTGGGACATCGTTGAATATTGTCTCGAAGACCGCCGTGATCGCATGGGAACCTTTCTTTGGTCATCCAATCGTAAAGAATTTTGCATTGTCGATCTGGACGAGCCTGGCCTTGAAATCCCATTAGAAGTAGATGGCCTCCAGCTATTCCAGCCCAAAGACCTTCGCTTTCGCGCCTACCTCTTTCAAAACCCAGATTTAATGGTTGAGTTAGGCGTAGATGACGAATGATGGCTAAATTAGCAATTCATTCTAGCGATAACGGAAAGGGACGACTCATGAACACAAACTTTGTTGAAGAACTGCGTTGGAGAGGCATGTTGCATGACATTATGCCCGAAACTGAAGAATTGTTGACCAAAGAAATGGTCAGTGGTTACATTGGTTTTGATCCTACGGCAGATTCGTTGGGGGTAGGTAATATGGTCCAAATCATGACCCTCGTGCACTTTCAACGCTCCGGACATAAGCCCATCGCTTTAGTTGGGGGTGCTACTGGAATGGTGGGGGATCCGTCTGGGAAAAGTGCCGAGCGCAATCTCCTAGACCTTGAAGCCCTGCAGCATAACTTGAATTGTCAGAAAGCGCAACTTGAGAAGTTCCTCAACTTTGATTGTGGGGATAATAGCGCCGAAATCGTCAATAACTACGATTGGTTCAAGGAGTTTGATTTCCTGGACTTCATCCGCGACGTGGGTAAGCACATGAGTGTGAACTACATGATGGCCAAAGACAGCGTAAAGAACAGGTTGGAGACGGGTATGAGCTTCACAGAGTTCTCTTACCAGCTCATTCAAGGCTATGATTTCTACCACCTTTGGAAAAACAATGGCGTTAAGCTTCAAATGGGCGGCTCGGATCAATGGGGCAATATAACTACAGGGACAGAACTTATTCGTCGGTTGGGCCGTGGCTCCGCGCATGCATTGACGACACCATTGATTAAAAAGGCAGATGGGACCAAATTCGGCAAGTCCGAAGGCGGGAATGTTTGGTTGGATCCGAACCGTACCGCGCCTTACGCCTTCTATCAGTTCTGGTTGAACACTGCGGACACAGATGCCGAAAACTATATTAAAATATTTAGCATCAAATCTCGAGTGGAAATCGAGACTTTGATTGCAGAACATAATGAGGCCCCAGATCAACGCAAGCTTCAGAAAGCCTTGGCAGAAGAAGTTACTGAGCGTGTGCACAGTAAAAAAGAACTCGAGAACGCTCAGGCGGCCTCGCAAATCCTCTTTGGCAAGGCCACGGAAGAACAGCTTCGCAAGCTCGATCGTTCCGCTCTTGAGAGTGTTTTTGAAGGGGTACCACAGTTTGAATTATCCCGTGCTACTCTCGCCGGTGGCTTGGATATTATCAAGGCCTTGGCCGAGCATACGGCAATCTTCCCTTCGAAAGGCGAAGCGCGCAAGATGGTACAAGGCAATGGCGTTGCCATCAACAAGAGCAAGGTGGATTTGGACAAAATCCTATCCGAAGAGGATGTGGTTGCCGGCGGATTGATCATCGCGCAGAAAGGAAAGAAAAACTACTTCCTGATCACCATCGTCGACTAAGCAAAAATTTATCTCTTGAAAAAGGCGCCTGGAGGGCGCCTTTTTTATAGTTGTACATAGTCCAAGACTATGTTGTCAATCTCAGAAAGGAACCGGTCATTCGGCCTTTGGAAGAAGTAAAACGTCCCGTAATCTCTATCCTCCGTGAGTTTAAGCTTTGGGTATTCAAAAAGCGCTCCTTTGTTGATCAAAACATAAGGCATACTTCCGCGGAAGATAAACAAGGCTTGTAGCTCAGGCTTGCCTGGATTTCTTTGGTGATCAAGGAAGGCCCACGCATCGTAATCACCGAAAGATTTGTTTTCCCAACCACTTTTTTTCAATTCATTTTCCAAATTCTCTTTAATAGAGCCCACGCGCTTCTCCGAGAAGAATTGCTCGAGCATGTAAGTAGGAAAGCTGCGCCTCTCTAAATGGCGACTTTTTAATGTGCCAGAAAGCACCACCTCATAATAATTAGACTTACGTCGTGCAGAACTCTCCCATAAAGAGTCCAAAGGATAGCTATCTCGAACCTTACCTAGGGTATCTAATTTTTTTGAGAACAACCCTGCTTCTGCCATGACGCGCTTATCAATGACATTGACAAAATCTTCATGCACCCAACAGTGAAGGTGTACTTCATATGTGCCGGGACCGCTATCATAGGCGGCAATACGCACGCTATCACGAAGGGTTAGGTGCCC
>DMCR01000118.1:11585-12309 GCA_003445735.1 Cryomorphaceae bacterium | reverse complement strand
TAATCATCAAATTACACCCGCGTATTTCGCTATGGTCTAATCTTCCATAGACTTCAAATGTACCGTTTTCAAAGACTTGGCCCTGATCGGCCAATGCTAAAAATGCGCAGCTTTTGATATTCGCTAAATCAATCACGTTCAAAGCACCCCTCGAGCCGTTCTGCTTCGGTATAGAGAGCGGATCCGCAATATCACGTGTATACACGCGCATCCAATCCGGCGGAACAAATACCCCGGAATCTTTCATATAGGCCTGGCTCATTAGCTCGGTCATTCCATATTCACTATCGATGGCCGATGCGGGAAAAGCGCTGCGCAGATATGCATGCACCTCTGCGCGAATCATTTCTTTCTTTCGACCCTTCATGCCACCCGTTTCCATCACGCGTAACTCGGGAAAATTGAGAGGTTGATCGCCTAGAAAATCGGCGAAATCAAGCAAGGCAAAAGTCACTCCCAATAAAAGGGTTGGCTTTTTATCAGCGCTCAATTCCTTCAAGCGCTCCAACAACTCCCCATGATTGTAGAGGTAAAAGCCACTTCGCATATCCCTCGAGCGCTCAATCATTCCCTGCGCCATCATCACTAAGGACGACCCACTGCGTTCCATATAGGAGGGCAGCAAGGCCAGTACGGTCCAATCTTTAATGGCCCCAAATTGCTGCTCAAAACCTTGAACATAGATACTTTCATAATGTGCTTTAGACTGGACGTGATGTAGAGA
>DMCR01000118.1:0-11190 GCA_003445735.1 Cryomorphaceae bacterium | reverse complement strand
GATGCCCCTTAAACAGCTCCACCGGCAGAAATGGAATTTGGTCAATGCGTTTGATGTCCATGGAATCTCTGCCCAATAATTGGCAAAACTTACCATACACCGCATTGTGTTTTCGTTGCCAATGAAAAAGCTTGAGCGCTTCGGCTTCGAAATTTGTGGGTGTTATGTGGGTGAAATTGGACATAAAAAAACCGCACCCCGAAGGGAACGGTTCAAAATTAGTTATTGTCTTGTAGCTTACAACGAATAGCGGAAGCTCAATTTAAAGGTTCTTCCAGGAGCCCAAGTGCTAAAGTCAAATTCCTTGCTTCCGTAGCTGCGGAAAATTCGATCGCGGGTATCGTCCATGATGTTGTTGACCGAGAAGCCAACTTGGTAGCGTTGGTGCTCGCCGAAGTTCTTCATCAGGTTGAAATTCAGGCTATGGAAGGGCACTTCGAAAACATCAGGATTATCGGCTACACCTACGATGTAGAGTTTTTCTCCTTGGACATTGTAGAACAATCCGCCTTGCCATCCTTTTTCCGGATTATTATAGTTCAAGCCGACATTGACCAAGTACGGCGACTGACCCTGCATAGGACGAATCTCATCGATGACCTCACCCGCGCGGGCAGAAGCAACGCGGGCAGCGTACTCACTTGAATCGCGAGTCACCCCAGAGTAGATCAGCGAAAAGTTTGAATTAACTTCGAAATGCTTGAGTCCCATGAAGCCTAAATTCTTACGTACCTCTAACTCGGCACCAGCAACGGTAGCATTTCCCACGTTTCTTGGTTGGAAATTCGATGGTGCCGCGGCACTGTAGGCGACCAATTCGATTGGATTAGCAAAATGCTTATAGAATCCGGAGATGGCCATGGTTTGTCCGCCTTCCATGAAGTATTCATAACGAACGTCCAAGTTGTTGATGATGGTATTCTCTAGGTTTAGGTTACCAATGAAGGTAATACCTGTCAAAACATCTTCAATCTGTGCCGCACTCTTTTCCTTAAACGATGGACGAGCTACGGTGCGGAATGCACCTAAGCGGAAATTGGTGTTTTCGTTGACGGAATAAATCAACGAGGCCGTAGGGAAGAGGTTGAAGTTATTCAACACAGGTGCCCAACGGTAATTCAAACCGGTACCTGGTGCAGCCGCTTCTTGTTGGTCCACGCCAGTATAAAATTGGTCATAACGCTCTGCGCGTACACCAGCCACCACCTTAGTCAATGCATTCAAACTGAATTCTTCGCTGTAGTAGGCTGAGAAATTGCTTTGAATACCTTGGTATGCGTTGTTTGCTTCGTAATTACCGCTGTAATACATACCCGCATCTGAAATGGGATCCCAAAGGTAATAATCTGTGAGGAGTTCGTCCGAGTTCCCTGTTAAAGGATCTAGGTCCCCCAATTTCTTTGCACGCAATTGGTACCTCAAAATCTCATAATCGCGGTACTTGAAATTGTAGCTCGCGCCGAATTTCGTTTTGGCATCTCTACCCCGCAATTCATGTGCTTTGGTAATATCCACTCTGTTCGAGAGGTTGAATTCGTTCAAATAACGCCAGATACGATTTGGGAATCCGGTTTCACCTGGAGCGATATCGAATTCGCCATCTTCTGTACGGTAAGAGGTGGAACGAATGTCCTTATCCGCAATTCGGCTGTAGGTTGGGGCGATGCGCCAATCAATTTTTGTTTTGTTGTCGTTACGGCTGTGTTGGCCGTTGAAAAACAACGAAGAAATAGAACGCTCGCTATATTCAAGGTTGTCGCGCTGGCCGACAAATGAATTTTCTATAGATGATGTTTCAGTGAAGCGTCCGGCACGCGATTCTCCATTTTGAAGGTGCATAGCCATGAATCTATACTTATCGTTGGCATCCTTGACGGAATATCCCAACAAACCGTTAAGGAGTACATTATGTACTGCCAATGAACCTTCTTGTGTGCGGTCTGCGAGGAGCTGGAAGTCGTCAGCGGAATTTGGCTTGCGGTAGAAGTTTTGGCTGTAGATTCTGTTCGAATCTGTGGCTGAGCCGAAAAAGTCAGTATTGCTTTTGTAAGAGAAGGACCCATTGTACCCTTCGGTTTTACCGTTGTTCTTTTTCTTCTGATTGCCAAAGCTAATACCCAACGATCCGTTTAATGGCATTTGTTGTGATTGTGCCTGAAGA
This sequence comes from Cryomorphaceae bacterium, assembly GCA_003445735.1. Classification (GTDB taxonomy): domain Bacteria; phylum Bacteroidota; class Bacteroidia; order Flavobacteriales; family Schleiferiaceae; genus UBA10364. The sequence continues at coordinate 9,029 of DMCR01000118.1, read as the reverse complement.
ACCGGGGAGAAACTCTGGGTAAGTTCCGTGGTAATAGGGTCGTCTAATGCAGGATTTGGGATTCCTCCGAAAATGTATTCAGAGGGCAGCGGGTTCCTACGATATCCGGCATCAAAGCCTAAGAAGTCGGTAGCGGAGCCTTTATATCCTAATCCTTCTACGAGGTGCATACCCGGAGTATAGCTCAAAGAACTACTGATATTGAGCGTTTTACGAGTAGGAAAGTCGACCAATTCTATGTTGACTAATCCCCCCGCAAAATCTGCGCTGAGGTCAGAAGTCAATGACTTCAATACCACAATATTCTGAAGGATGTTTGTTGGGAAGATGTCCATTTGAAGCGAGTTCTTATCTGGATCAAGTCCGGGAATATCCATACCCATCAACTGGGTTTTGGTATAGCGATCACCCAAACCACGAACAAAGACATATTTACCGCCTTGAATACTTACCCCGGGAACACGAATAACTGCTGAAGCGGCATTGCCATCGCCCACTCGCTTAAAATTTTGTGAGGAAATACCGTCCATTACTGTGGCAGATTTCTTCTTCACGTCCAACAATGCGCTTTCTGTGTTGCGCATGGCTGAGGCCGTAACGGTCACAGTCATTAACTCATTAGTAGAGGGCAACATTCGCAGGTTCTCGAAGGCTGTAACCTCGCCATCTTTCACCACAACCCCAGGGATTTGAAGCGTCGCCAGCCCTAGAAAGCTGATCTCCAAAGTGTAGGTTCCCGGCGTTACCTCTAATTCGAAGTTGCCGTCAAAATCTGTAAATGAGATGGCACCTTGAGAAGGGATCTGTGCGTTTGCGTAAAACAGGGGCTCGCTGGTTTCGTCTTCGTAGACTGTACCACGAATAATTCCTGTTTGTGCAAAAGAGGTAATTGAAAAAGCTAGGGAGAGAAATAAAAATAGTCGCTTCATTATCCTGCGGTTGATACAAAAAGAACAAAAAGGCCCGAGACGAGTGTCTCGGGCCAATTAATCTTTGGTTAACTTTATGTTAACAGCCTAGGTTTAGAATACTCCTTTGATATGGGCGTATGTCCAGGTTAAGACGCTGGCATCAGCACCTACAGTTTGTGCAGTCGTTGAAGTAGCAAAGTCAGAAGGGTTCCAAGTCATTCCTGAACCACTTTTGTCTAGGAATACATCATCAATTGTTTTGCCGGCTGTATATCCACTTAGATCAATTTCAATAGCAGAGAAATTAAGTAGGCCATTGCTGTAGTTGTATGCGCCACCTGTTTCATCAATTTCCCAATCTCCTGCATCATCGAAACCGGTGATGTAGATATTTTGAACAGTACCCATAGCGGAGTCACGGAAATCAGCGATTTCTGCGGCCATTCCGTATAAGGTTCCATTGGTCGCTGTAAAGCCAGCGCCAGTGGTACCTTCTGGACCATCTACTTCCATGCCGTGATCCGAATCCGGACCTGCGACGTATACAAAGTTGTCGATCGAACCAGAATAGGCTTGGTCAATATCATAGGCATCATCTCCTTGAGCCCATACTACCAAATTTGAGGCATTTACCGATCCGCCGAAGAACTCAATCCCGTCGTCGATATTCGCAACAACTTCGATATGGTTAACAGTAGTCGCTGAACCAACCCCTGCTAGGGTAAGTCCGTTAATCTCGTTACCGTCACCAATCAATGTTCCGCCATGACGAATGCTGATGTACTCTAGAATTCCAGAATTGTCATTGTCATCTGTTCCGCCATAAACGGCATACGCTTCGTTTGCAGGTAGTCCTTCAATTAACGCGGTAGCAGCATCTGCAGAAATGGGTGCATTTCCAAGAACAATCAATCCGCCCCATAGACCTGCATCAGTTTGGTCGAGATTGGTACCAGCTTGCTGTCCAACGGTAATATTATCTAGTACTGAGGTCATGATGATAGGGGCGCTTTCCGTCCCTTGGGCGTTTAGCATACCTCCTTGAGCAATAATCAACGTCGAAGCGTTAGCACCATCACCTTCTTTACCTTTGATTATTGTACCTGGCTCGATTGTTAGTTCTGCACCTGCAGGAACTATTACACGTCCGTTCAATACATAGATGGAATCACCACTCCATGTTTCATTTCCAGCTAAAACACCTGCTTTGCTTACTTCTAATGGATTAAGGTTTGGATCAACTGGACCGCTACCGTTACCATCACATGCAGCTAGGAAAGAAGCAGCTGCGATTACAATAATTAATTTGTTGAATTTCATTTCTACGTTTTTTGTTTTGACATCACAAATGAAGGGCCATTGTGTAAACTGAATCTTAACTAAGTATCAACTTTAATTACGGAGTTTCGAGAAGGGCTTTAAGTGTTTGTTAGGTCCATATTTGCTTTACGTTAAGTTTCCCAAAGTCCAATTTTCATAGGGATTGTTTTACATCTTTGTGGTAAATTGAAATCATGGACAATTCGAACATTAAAATTCTGTTGGTTGACGACGAGCCAGATATTCTGGATTTTGTGAGTTACAACTTGCAATCGGAAGGATATAAAGTTGCAACGGCTGCAAGTGGAAAGGCAGGTGTAGCAAAAGCGAGGGAATTTAAGCCAGATTTAATTTTGTTGGATGTAATGATGCCTGAGATGGACGGCATTGAAGCCTGTGATCAAATTCGAAGATTGTCAGGACTTGAGAATACAATCATTGCTTTTCTTACAGCGCGTGGGGAAGATTACAGTCAGGTGGCAGGTTTCGAAGCTGGAGCCGATGATTACATAACGAAACCTGTAAAACCTAAGGTTCTTACCTCAAGATTAAAGGCGCTTTTAAGAAGAAGACCCGTTCCCGAGCAAGAAGTTCCTGGTAAAATGGAATTCTCAGATTTAATCATTGACCCTGAGCGCTATCATGTAGAGATATCAGGAAAAGTCATCGAACTACCGAGGAAGGAATTCGAATTGCTCAGCCTCTTGGCATCGAAACCTGGAAAAGTCTTCACTCGTGAAGAAATTATGGACAGAATATGGGGTACGGTAGTTATCGTTGGCGGCAGAACTATAGATGTACATATCCGTAAACTCCGAGAGAAAATAGGTGATAATCGCATCAAGACAGTGAAAGGCGTAGGATATAAATTCGAAACAATCGATTGATGCGAGGAAATCGCATGCTTTTACTCTCCCTAATTATGGGGGCTACAGTCACGGGTTTGGCCGTTCTCTTTGAATGGCTATTAACCCATATTCAACACTTTCATATTCCAGAATGGTTGTTGTGGCTGCTTTTCTTTACGATTACAATCACATCATTTTATTACGCAACCTACTACATACTTATAGGTCGGATTAGAGGTATTCAACAGGGAATTCAAAAGAAGAATCTATCCAGTGACGGGGAACAGATTGCAGATGTGAGAAATTTGCAGGAATTGGAAGATAAGCTTCGTGAATGGAGTGAAACTCAAAGTGCGCTGGTGGAAGAGATGAAGGGGAGAGAACAATTCCGTCGTGAATATATCGGAAATGTTAGCCACGAACTAAAGACACCTATTTTTAACATCCAAGGATATATTTATACGCTGTTGGATGGTGCGCTGAAAGACGAAAAGGTGGCTAAAAAATTCTTGAAACGAGCAGCTAAATCTGTAGAGCGTATGACACAGCTGGTGAAAGATATGGATGTATTAACCAAGGTAGAAAGTGGGGAGTACGATGTACAATTGCGACCGGTAATTGTGCGCAACCTAATCGACGATGCTTTGAGTGAAATAGAAAACTTAGCCAATAAGCGAAAGTCTACAATAAAGGTTCATTTTGCAGTAGAAGAGGATACTCAAGTTTTGTGTGATGCAGCTAGGTTAGAGCAAGTGTTGGATAACTTGCTGGTGAATGCCATCAAATACAGTCCTGAAGATTCGACGGTAGATTTCTTTATTTCGGGTACCAAGGAAAAAATCGAATTCAGAATTAAGGATCAAGGATTCGGTATTTCCGAAGAAGATCTTCCACATGTTTTTGAAAGATTTTATAGAGTGGATAAGGCGCGTTCAAGAGATGCGGGGGGAACCGGTTTGGGTTTATCCATCGTAAAACACATTATTGAGCGACACGGCGAGTCCATTAAGGTCGTCTCAACAGAAGGACAGGGAACCGAGTTCACATTCACTTTGAAGCGCATCTAAGGGCGTTAAAATTCGTTTAAAACTTATCAGTAAAGAAGCAAGTTGGTCATGGTATTGGCTAACTTTGGTTTAAACCTATTGTACCATGGAGTGGAGCCCAGAATTAATGGAAAAATTGACCGAATTGCGCAATAAAATTGAGGCTACCGGACAAGATTTTGAAACCTATGTGAACGGATGTCAACGTGCTTCCTTTCAAAATTATTGGGACTACATCCAGCTCGATACCTTGCTCAGTCTACAACGTCCGGTGACGGATATCGTAGACGAGCCAATCTTCATTATTTACCACCAAATCACGGAACTCTATTTCAAGCTGGCACGTATCGAAATTGACGCCATTGCCGCAGGAGATTTATCGGTGGCAGATTTTACCGAGCGCATTCACCGCATTAACCGATACTTCGGGGCCTTGCGAGGCAGCTTTGGAGTGATGGAAAATGGTATGAAGAAAGACGAGTTTTTGGCTTTTCGCGACGCCTTGGCGCCGGCCTCAGGTTTTCAGAGTGTACAGTACCGGATGATAGAACTGGGTTGCGCTCCGTTAATCAATATTGTAGCAGAATTAAAGCGCGAAGGATTAGCAGATGCCGGCATAGAAGAGCAGATGGATGCGATTTATTGGAAGGATGGCGCAAAGGTCGAGGATACGGGCAAGCCGGCCTACACCGCGGTTCAATTCATCGAGAAATACTGGGATGATTTAATCTTTGCGGCGGAGTCCTATGAGCATTGCAACATCTGGGAACGCTTTATAGAACTCAAGCAGGCCGGGATATCTGATGCTGAGGTTGCGCAGCTCGAAGATGCTTTACGATTATTGGATTTGAACATCAATGTGAATTGGCCACTACAGCATTATAAAACTGCGGCACGCTACTTGAGTAAAAAGCCAACCGATATTCCTGCTACTGGCGGGACGAATTGGCAGAAATATTTGCCGCCTCGCTTCCAACGTCGCATTTTCTATCCTGAATTATGGACAGAAAAACAGCGTGCAGAATGGGGCAAGAGCTGGGTAGAAGATGTATTAAAAGAAATTGAGCACGGCTCATGAACTTAAAAAAATACGGGTGGATTGTATTGGCCGCCATTTTTATAATTATCATTATTAGCGCCCTGCTTCCCAGCAAAGGCACCCTTAAAATCTTAGATAACGAGGGTCCTTTGGACGAAGCGTCCCCCAAATTCTACCTCAGTTTGCCTGCGGATACGTTGCGCTTTGAAGATCATACGATTGATTCAGGAGAGAGCTTTGGTGCTTTATTGGGGAAGCGCGGTATTTCTACCGCTCATATTTATCAGATTGCGGCGGCCGTAGAGCCAGTATTTAATGTTCGGAAAATTCGAGCTGGAGTTAAGATTAAGTTTGCCACTGGAGATAGCTCTTTGTACCCTTCGTATTTTATTTATCCGGAAAGTACCTATGAGTACTACATCATTTCTTTACAGTCGGACTCCATCTACGCCAAAAAGGTAGAAAAAGAGCGTTCGGTTCGCCGTCGCCAAATTTCTGGAACAATTGAAGACGCCTTATACCTCTCGGTCAATAACGCTGGGGGAACAAATGCATTGGCTATGTCTTTGGTCGAGGTATATGCTTGGACCATTGATTTTTTCCGCTTGCAAAAGGGCGATGCCTTCTCAGTGATTTACGAAGAGGAGTATGTGGACGATACCACCTATGTTGGCCTAAAGCGCATTGTAGGTGCGAATTTGACCCATATGGGTAATGAGTTCTACGCCTTCCCCTACGAAAACGAATTGGGCTTAAATGACTATTACGATGAGGAGGGAAGAAGCTTACGCAAGACTTTCCTGCGTGCACCTTTGAATTTCACTCGTATCTCTTCACGTTACAGTGGAAATAGATTTCACCCGGTGCAAAAGCGTTGGAAGGCCCATTTAGGTACGGATTATGCTGCGCCAACAGGTACGCCAATTATGAGCACGGCCGATGGAGTCATCATTGCTGCTTCCTATACTTCAGCCAATGGTAATTATGTCAAGGTTCGACACAATAGCATCTATACGACTCAGTACCTGCACATGAGTAAGATCAAGCCCGGGATTAAAAACGGTGTACGCGTGAAACAAGGAGATATTATTGGTTACGTAGGTTCAACAGGATTGGCCACTGGGCCACACGTGTGTTACCGTTTCTGGGTAAACGGCAAGCAAGTCGATCCTTACAAGCAAAAACTGCCCGATGCAGAACCACTTGAGTCCGATCGAATGGATGCGTACAAAAGCTATATGACTTCGCTCAAACAAGAGCTCGATGCGCTGTAAGCTGCAGCGAAAAAATTCAAATTAAAATTAAATAAGGCACCCGGAGGACTTATTTAGCGGGAATTAGCTGAAAATTTTTGCTACTCCTTTCACATTAGCCAATCACAATATTGATAATTCGGCCCGGAACGACAATCATCTTACGGACCTGCCTATCGCCAATATGTTCGGCGGTGCGCTCGTCGGCCATCACAGTTTTCTCGATATCCTTTTTACTCATGTCCAGCGGTAATTCTAATTGGAATCGAACTTTCCCATTAAAGGAAACAGGGTAATTCTTACTGCTCTCCTCCAAATAGCTTTCATTGTGCGCTGGATACGCGGTGTGCGTCACTGAACCTTCGCCACCGAGTTTTTCCCAAAGCTCCTCCGCTAGATGTGGCGCGAATGGTGAAATCAAACGAACGAGTGGCTCTAACACCTCGCGATTATTGGCTTTTAGATCTGTCAATTCATTGGTCGCAATCATAAATGCGCTGATCGAAGTATTGAAACTGAAGTTCTCAATGTCTTCACCCACCTTCTTGATACAAGCATGTGCTGCCTTCAAAGCTTTTTTATCCGCTGGCGTATCGCTCACGTTGAAGGTATCGCCTTGGTGGAATAGCTTCCAGAATTTTCTGCGGAAACCCGCCACGCCAGAAAGTCCTTGTGTGTTCCACGGCTTGCTTTGCTCGAGTGGCCCCAAGAACATCTCGTACATGCGCAATACATCTGCACCATATTTCTCAACGATATCGTCAGGGTTGGTCACATTGAATTTCGACTTGGACATTTTCTCCACCCCGCGGCTGCAGATGTACTTTCCATCTTCGAGTATGAATTCGGCATCCTTGAATTCTTCGCGCCAATTCTTAAATTCTTCCACATCCAACTCGTCGCCTTGCAGCAAGCTCACGTCCGCATGAATGGCCTGAGTCTCGCAGTCTTCCTTGAGTCCGGCGCTCACAAAGGTGTTCGTCCCTTTAATTCTATGAACGAAGGCGCTAATACCCTGAATCATCCCTTGATTGATCAACTTTTTAAATGGCTCGTCAAAGCTTATGAAGTCCATATCAAAAAGGAATTTCGTCCAGAAGCGCGAATAGAGCAGGTGTCCTGTTGCATGCTCAGAACCTCCGACATATAGATCCACCTGATTCCAGTATTCCATGGTTTCTTTCCCAGCAAATTCCTCGTTGTTGTGTGCGTCCATGTAACGCAAGAAATACCAAGAAGAACCTGCCCAGCCCGGCATGGTTGTCGTCTCCAAAGGATAGCCATTGTAGGTCCAATCGTTGGCGCGTGCGAGTGGTGGCTCCCCGTCTTCTGTAGGTAAGTAGGCATCTACCTCAGGCAAGGTCAATGGCAAATCTTCGAGTGGCATGGTCTTGGCAATACCGTTTTCATAGTATACTGGAATAGGCTCGCCCCAGTAGCGCTGACGTCCAAAAATGGCATCGCGAAGTTTGTATTGCGTGGCTCCTTTTCCGTAGCCAATTCCTTCCAAGTGCTCAATCATTTTCGCCTTGGCGTCCATGCACTCCATGCCGTTCAGGAAGTGGGAATTTATCATTTTTCCTTCTTTGACTTCATAAGCTTCTAAGCTCAAATCACCGCCGGCGACGACCTCTAAAATTTCCAGGTTAAAGTGTTTCGCGAACGCATAATCGCGACCGTCGTGACCAGGAACGGCCATTACGGCTCCCGTTCCGTAGCTCGCCAATACATAATCTCCGATCCAAATAGGTAGCTTAACACCGCTAACAGGATTCACAGCATAGGCACCGGTGAAACATCCGCTAATGGTTTTTGTATCCGCCATACGGTCGCGTTCGCTGCGGGTTGCAGCCATAGCTTGGTAGACTTCTACGGCCTTCCGCTGGTCTACAGTGGTAATTTTCTGAACCAATTCATGCTCGGGTGCCAAGGTTACAAACGTAGCACCGAACAAGGTATCTGGACGCGTTGAGAAGACCTCAATCTGTCCTTCGTGCCCATCAATATCAAAGAAGATGGCGGCACCTACAGATTTACCAATCCAGTTGCGCTGCGTCTCCTTTAGTGAGGCGCTCCAATCAATTTTCTCCAATCCTGCCAGCAGACGATCCGCGAAGGCAGTGATGCGCATCGACCATTGCATCATTTTCTTCTGTACCACGGGGTGTCCACCGCGCTCACTCAAGCCGTCTCTTACCTCGTCGTTAGCCAATACAGTTCCCAGGGCCGGGCACCAGTTCACGTTGCTTTCGCTGCGGTAGGCCAAACGGTAGTTAAATAAAGTCTCTGCTTGCGCTGCTTCGTCCATCGCTGACCACTCTTCGGCGCTGAAGTTTAATTCTTCAGTCTGTGCAGCATTCAGCCCTTCGGTTCCAGAATTTACAAAGTGTGCTATAAGGGTATCGATGTGTCTGCTCTTGCCTTCATTGTGGTCGTACCATGCGTCGAAGATTTGAATGAAAATCCACTGGGTCCATTTGTAGTAGGAAGGATCCGTGGTCTTGAATTCACGAGACCAGTCTAAGCCAAAGCCGATGTTTTCGAGCTGTTGTCGGTAGCGCGCCGAGTTTATTTCTGTAGTTTTCTGTGGGTGCTGGCCCGTTTGAATGGCA
>DMCR01000173.1 GCA_003445735.1 Cryomorphaceae bacterium | reverse complement strand
GGAGATATAGGCCAAGCGTTGTCAAGCGCCTATCCAGAGAGTGATTCAGAAGTTTTAGCCAGTGTAAAAGAATACCAAAGAGCTATTGCGATCACCACGGATAGCGTTGCGGCGATTGTGAACAGTATTCCTTACGACAACAGGTTGGTGGTGACCACCCATGACGCATTGAGTTACTGGGCGCGTACGTTTAACATGAAGGTGAATACGCTTCAAGGAACTTCGACGGTTTCTGAATTTGGGTTGAAAGAAGTGACAGATTTAGTCAACTTCATTTGTGAGCAAGGTGTACCCGCTATTTTCTTGGAAAATATTGTGAGCCCTCAAGCGATGGAAAGCGTGCAGCGGGGGTGCGAGGCAAAAGGTTGCCCTGTGGTATTAGGACCGGAACTTTTAAGTGACTCACTTGGGCCGGAAGAAGATCAAGACACATACCTTAAAATGCTTGTATACAACGCCAATTTATTAGCCACCTATCTTAAGTAATTTTTGAACGACCTTATTAAATATCTAACCCTTTCGGACCCCAATGTTCGATACGTGGCCTTGGCAATTTTACTACTAGGTGGAGTGAGCGGTGCGGTCGGCACATTTAACTTTCTTCGCAAAAAAACACTTATAGGAGAAACAGTTGCACACAGTATGTTACCGGGCGTTCTAATAGCATTTATGTTAAGCGGCGTTAAAAATCCTTTATACTTAATTATTGGCGCGGCCGTGAGTGGGTGGATTTCTATATGGGTTGTGGATTACATTACCAGACACAGTAAAATAAAAGGAGATAGCGCACTAGCTATTGTTCTATCCAGTTTTTTTGGCCTTGGAATAGTCATGTTAACTATTATTCAACGGGTTTATATAAAAGAGCAAAGCGGCTTAGACAATTATATTTTTGGAAACGCTGCAGCTATGACCCCAGAGGACAGTGTTGTCTTTGGCGTTGTATCACTCATAGTGTTGTTTGTTGTAGCCCGTTATTACTTCAGCTTAAAAACCGTAGTGTTTAACCAAGACTTTGCACAAAGTGTGGGGATTAACACGAAGTGGATTGAAACCGTCATTCGCTTTATCACGATCATAAGCATAAGCGTGGGAATCAAAGCGGTGGGTATTGTGATGATGAGCGCACTACTTATTATCCCCCCAACGGCAGCTAGATTTTGGACAGATAGTCTAGGGCGAATGTTGTTTGTTAGCGGTGTATTTGGGGCGGTGTCAGGATGGTTGGGGGCATACATAAGCTATAGTTACTCCAGCATGCCAACAGGGCCGTGGACGATTGTGATGATTAGTGTTATTGCGTTTGTCTCATTGATGTTTGCTCCAAAAAAAGGCGTGATTTTTCAGCGATGGAGCAAGCTTTTGGTGAAGCGTAGAATGAATGAGGAAAACCTATTAAAGACCGCGGTCCAATTAGAGGTTCGAGGTAAAGGCAAGCTCTTTAATCGACGCAGCATCAGCACTCGTCAGGTTTTTGATCAACGCCTGTGGAACAGAACCATTAAGCGCTTGCGGAGAAAAGGCATGATCAAAAAAGTACACACCGGATATACACTAAGTACAGAGGGTCGTGCTATTGGAGCTGAGATCGATAGACGCCATAAGATTTGGGAGGTCTACTTGCAGCGCAGGATGCAAATGAGTCTACACCTTGTGCACGATGAGGCTGATACCATGGAGCACTTTTTAACACCAGAAATAGAGGTTGAGATTCTTAAGGAATTGGGCCTATGTAGCAGGTTTAACCCCTTGCTTGAAATTCACGAAATAGTCCCAGAGGGCGCATAGTATGGATGCTTTTTGGATCATCATTACAGGCTTTTTAGTAGCATCCTCTACAGGGATGTTAGGCAACTTATTGCTGTTGCGTCGCATGAGCATGATGGGCGATGCCCTGAGCCATGCCGTGCTTCCAGGAATCGTAATTGCCTACCTTATCAGCGGTTCGCGCGCTTCCTTACCGTTGTTTTTAGGTGCGATCGTGATGGGGGTGACGACGACGCTTTTGATTCAATTCTTTTCTTCCAAAGGCAAGATGCAATCCGATGCAGCGATGGGAACGGTTTTTACCTTTTTGTTTGCCGTGGGAGTGATTTTAGTAACCCGATTCGCCGGCGAGGCAGACATAGATGCAGATTGTGTGTTGCACGGAGAAATTGCCTTTGTGCCCCTTCAAACCTCATCTTTCCTCGGCCTCAATGTCCCTGCCCCAGTGTGGACGCTTTTAGTGTTGTTGTTACTTATTCAGGTAATTTTCTGGTGGGGCTATAAAGGGTGGATGATTACTTCCTTCAACAATGAATATGCTCAAAGTATAGGAATTCGCACCGTGCTATGGCACTATAGTTTGATGGCCGCAACCTCGGTGGCCACCGTGGTGAGCTTTGAAAGCGTAGGTGCGATTTTGGTCATTGCCTTTTTAGTTGTTCCTGCCGCAAGCGCGTACTTGATCACCGACAACCTCAAGAGAATGACCCTATTGATTATGCTGCAGGGCTTGATCAGCGCCGCCCTTGGGTATTTCATTGCAGAATGGGTAGGCGGTTCCATCAGTGGATCGATGGCCGTGGCCAGTTTCTTACAGTTTGCTGCTTGCTTTGCTTGGTTTAAGGTAGGGGCAAAAAAAGAGGGCTAAAGTCTCCACTCTAACCCTCACTCGCTTAACACAAAAACAGGCAAAACCGTTGTTTTTACGCAATAGCGCAAACCTCGTGCCGAAAAACAACACAAGAACAAAAAAATGTGTTAAGAGCTTATTACCAGTTTGCGTCTGGGTGGGTGCGCGGTAAGATTTGCATCTCAGCAAGGATAAATCCAAGCTGTGCAGAATGTACACCATAGCGACCACCGGTTTGTGCCCAAACACCATCTTCTGGACGAGTGAGTGTGGCCACTTGAAGCACTTCGTCTACCTTTTCTAACCAGGACGATTTAAGTGTAGAGAATTTGACAAAACTTGGATCCAATTCCTTATAAATAGGAGAGGTCTCAAACAATTCTCCGGTCCACATCCACAAGTCATCAACGCTTTTCTGAACCTTCTCGCGGCTTTCTTCTGTACCATCTCCTAAACGAACGACCCATTCCGCACTCCACTGCGCGTGATAGGTAATTTCCTTGATGGACTTTTCTGCGACTTCTGCAATAGGGGCATAAGAGCAGCTTCTCAACCTATCGTAGAGGTAAAAATTGAACGTGTCCATGAAGAAACTACGGACAATGGTCTCTCCCCAATGACCGTTGGGCTGCTCTATCAACAAGGCGTTGCGGAAATCCATGTGATCACGGAAATATGCTAGGCTATCCTCAGTCGTGACACCGCCTTTTAATACCGCAAGGTGCTGGTACAACAAACGAGCGCGGCCGATATGGTCTAGCGCGGTATTAATAATTGCTATATCTTGTTCCAAAACAGGGCCAACGGAACACCATTTGCTGAGCTGTTGCCCTAAGATTAAGGCATCGTCAGCGAGGAAAAATAAATATTCTTCTAAAGCCTCTTCTTTGGTAAAGTCGCGCTTCACGCCATTTAACCATCCTCCCCCCATTGACTACATGTGTTCGACATCATCAGGGATGTCGTAGAAGGTTGGGTGGCGGTACACCTTGTCGTCGCTTGGAGCGAACAAAGCCTCTTTTTCATCAGGCGAGCTGGCTGTGATTTGATCCGAAGGAACGACCCAAATACTGATGCCCTCCGAGCGTCGGGTGTAGACGTCTCGTGCATTTTTGATCGCCATATCAGCGTCGGCGGCGTGAAGGCTACCTGCGTGTTTGTGGGCGAGTCCGTTTTTGCTACGGACAAAGACTTCGTAAAGTTTCCAGTGGTTTTTGTTCATGCGGTTTTAATAGGTTAGGCTGCCGGGGTTGTATTTTGTCTGCGCTTATCCTCTTTTTCAGCATAGGCAAGCGCGGCTTCACGGACCCAAGCACCCTCTTCGTGCGCTTTCACGTGGTGGGCAATACGCTCCTTATTGCAGGGGCCATTACCCTGAATAACGTTGTAAAACTCATCCCAATTAATCTCCCCGAAATCATAAGAGCCGCGCTTTTCGTTCCATTTTAAATCTGAATCTGGAATGGTAAGTCCAAGGTAATGTGCTTGCGGTACGGTTTTATTGACGAATTCTTGGCGAAGAGTGTCGTTGCTCTTGCGCTTGATTTTCCAGCGCATGCTTTGTTCAGAGTTTGGGCTGTTATCGTCTGATGGTCCAAACATCATTAGTGAAGGCCACCACCAGCGGTTTAAACTTTCTTGAGCCATTTTCTTTTGTTCAGGAGTTCCCTGGGCCAGTTTCATTATAATTTCATAACCCTGACGTTGGTGGAAACTTTCCTCCTTACATATTTTAACCATGGCTCGAGCATAGGGCCCATAGCTTGTACGCGTTAGCATTACCTGGTTTTGAATCGCCGCACCGTCGACTAACCAGCCAATCGTTCCCATGTCGGCCCATGAGGGCGTGGGGTAGTTGAAGATTGAGCTGTATTTCGCTTTTCCGCTCTGGAGGTCTGCAATCATTTGGTCGCGACTCGTTCCCAAAGTTTCTGCTGCGCTATACAAATACAATCCGTGTCCAGCTTCGTCTTGCACCTTGGCAAGAAGAATAAGCTTGGCACGCAATGAGGGCGCGCGCGTGATCCAATTTGCTTCGGGCTGCATACCAATAACTTCGCTATGAGCGTGCTGAGAAATCTGACGCACCAGAGTCTTGCGGTATTTTTCAGGCATCCAGTCTTTTGGCTCCACCTTGTTCTCGGCGTCGACGTAAGCCTGAAACTTTTCTTCAATAGAGATGTTGGTTCCCATGTATCTGTGTATTTGGTCATTTACAAAGTTAAAACACAACAACTAATGGTTGTTAATGGTTTAATATTGCGTTCTACCTTTACACCACAAACCCAGAAGCATGTTTAAATTCTTCAAGAAAAACTCTGCAGAATCCCCATCCCTACGGAAGGAAATCAACGAGAAGGGTGACGGTCATTTTCACGCTGTCACGATTAAAGAGGTGCGCCGCGAGACCGAAGATGCTGTGAGCATTGCCCTAAACCTTCCGGAGGATGGCGCAGATTTTTCATTCTTACCAGGACAATACCTTACCCTGAAAGCCAACATTGGCGGGGAAGAGGTGCGTCGGTCGTATTCGGTGTGTGTGGCTCCACATGAGGGTGAATTACGTGTTGCGGTAAAAGAAATTGAAGGAGGCAAGTTTTCAACATATGCCAACCGCGAACTAAAAGCAGGCGATTCCATTGAAAGCATGGCGCCAACAGGCAATTTTACATGGGCACCCGCAAGCACCGCCGCACATGTTGTGGGCTGGGCAGCGGGTTCGGGCATTACCCCAGTTATGTCCATCGCGAAAAGCGTTTTAGCGAGTGATGATACAAGCACCGTTACTCTCTTCTATGGAAACAAGAACAGCAATAGCATCATCTTCAAAGACGCTATCGACGATCTAAAAAACACCTACCTCGAGCGCTTCGAAGTACACCATGTATTAAGCCGTGAGGATCAGGGCACGGACCACCTCAAGGGAAGAATAGACGCAGCTAAGGCAGAGAAGTTTGCACAATCATTGATCGATCTAAACAAGGTGACTGCACATTACCTATGTGGCCCACAAGAGATGATCGAAACCGTAAGCGCCAAACTCGAAAGCATGGGCACGGTTAAGTCGAATATTCATTTTGAGCTGTTCAACACGCTAGTACCTTCTAAAGATGCTCGGGATGCATCTGAAGAAAGAGCTTCTACAAAGGCCTCTGTGACCGTTGTGTTGGATGGAGAGGAGACCCATTTCGAAATGGGCCCCAAGGACCATGTTTTGGACGCAGCCTTGGATGCGGGAGCCGATGTTCCTTACGCCTGTAAAGGTGCTGTATGTTGTACTTGTCGTGCCAAGGTTTTGGAGGGCTCTGCTGAGATGGTCATGAACTATGCGCTTGTAGACGATGAGGTGAAAGAAGGCTATATTCTAACCTGTCAAAGCCACGCGATTAGCGATAGGTTAGTAGTGAGTTTCGATGAGTAAAAGCAGTCCTAGAAAGCACGGTTTAAGCGACGAACCTGGACCTTCTTTTCATGAGAAGAAGCCGAAGAATGCCAAAGAC
This sequence comes from Cryomorphaceae bacterium, assembly GCA_003445735.1. Lineage (GTDB taxonomy): Bacteria > Bacteroidota > Bacteroidia > Flavobacteriales > Schleiferiaceae > UBA10364. The sequence goes on along the minus strand of DMCR01000173.1, from coordinate 4,710 downwards.
TATAATATCGGCAAGGGCGCGAAAAAACGCATGAATAAAATCAAAAAATACGGCACGGGCTCGAAAAAAAGACGCTAGCCGAGGCACAACCCCCTTGATTCGCGGGGTTTTTATTTATATATGTTGTTGCTTCTATCAATGTCCAGCATGCGCTTTGACGGGTCTATTTCCAAGCGCTTGACAGCCTCACTGCTGGGAACGTACATCGTGTATTCGGGATGGGTCCAAGGCCAGGGTTCGTGAACCTCCACATCTTTCTGACGCTTAGCGCCATACATGCTCACCAAAGGGATGGTGTGTAGTTCTTCACGGCCGCTTTCATAAGTCACCAATACGTCCACCGGCATAGGGAATAGCCCAAGGCGACGCAGGGTGATCTGTGAGCCTACGTTATCATTTTCTACAGCCGCAATACTGTAGTCAATGCTTTTGACCTGGTCCTTGTAATAACTTAGGTACCAGTCTAGTTCTATATCGGATTCTAATTCCATAATTCGCAAGAAATCCCCTGGCTTTGGATGCTTAAACTGCCATTTCTGCCAGTAGCGCATCATACCGTGAGCAAAAGCCTCTTCACCGATAATGTATTCGAGTTGGTTTAAAAATAAGGCGCCTGCGCTGTAGCTATTGATGCTATAGGTGCGGTTGTAGCGAAAGTGATCCGCAGGAGTGCTCAGGGGCTCACGAAACCCTGAGGTGTCCAGGTATACATAGGCTCTATATGCTTCAAGATGCGGGTTGTCTTTACCGCGATTAAACAAGAAGTTCATACATTCTTCTTCAGCGTAGGTGGTAAAGCCCTCATCCATCCAAGGATATGCCGCCTCGTTCGTTCCTATCACCCCATAGTACCAGTTGTGTGTTGCCTCGTGTACGAACAGCCCGGTGAAACCTTCAAACGTATCGCCGCTGCCAAGCATCATTGTACACATTGGGTATTCCATACCTCCGTCTCCCCCCTGGATTAAGGAGAATTGATCATATGGGTACTTACCAAAATGTTTGGCCATGAAATCAAAGTAACCCTGCAGGTAGCCTTTTTGAATTTTATTCCAATTCGCTTTGTTGGCCGTCTTCGGGTCGTATAGTAAGTGCACCAATGGGCCGTTTTCTATTTGAAGCTGCTTGTGAGCATAATCAGGATCCGCGGCAAAAGCGAAATCATGGACTTTCTCAGCGGCAAAGTGCCAAGTGCGGAGTTCGTTTTTACCCAACCGAACCTTTTTAACACCGCCATAACCAAAGCCCACATCTTCTGGGTTTTGTAGGTGGCCCGTGCCACCAAGCACATAGTCGCGGTTGATGTGGATTTTCACATCAAACGACCCCCAAACACCATAGAATTCGCGGCCAACATATTGGTCTGCGTGCCAGCCGTCTTCATCGTATTCAGCCAACTTTGGGTACCACTGTGTCATGGTAAACTCAATACCCTCCTTGTTGTTCCAGCCAGAGCGCCGGATCTGTTCTGGCACCTGTGCATCCCAAACCATTTTGAATATAGCGGACTGTCCTGGCAGTAGAGGCTCAGCGAGCGTACACTTTAAAACCGTGCCTTGAACATCCCATCGCAAAGGCGACCCATTTTGGGTGAGGGAACGTACGTTTTGGTATCCGATACGATCTGGCCCCAACCCCCCGATGCGATCGAGCACGCGGCGGTCAGGATCGGCAATGTTGCGTGAACGCACGTCCATCATGCTTTCCGGTTGGAAGGCGTTGAAGTATAGGTGGAAATAGGCTTTGTGCAAAGTGTCGGGGCTGTTGTTGGTGTAGGTTATTTCCTGCTCACCGTCGTATTGGTGGTTCACCACGTCCATGGTGATGTCCATATCGTAGTGCACGGATTGCTGCCAATACTGGGCCTGGGCACTCATGCTTAGGCCCACAAATGATGCAAGGAGGAGTTTTTTCATTTTGTTTAGGTGTTATCCAAAAAAGTGATCGAGGCGCCCGTTATTCAATAGTCGCGGACCCTTTTCTGTCATTTGTAACGTACAAACTTCGTTATACGCGTCGTGTTCGAGAAATAAATGGTAGCCTTTTTCTGCTGCCTCAGTAAAAATGCGTGTGCGCTCATCAAGGGTGAGTAGGGGTCGGGTATCGTAACCCATTACATAGGGCAGCGGGATGTGTCCCGTGGAGGGCAGGAGGTCTGCCATGAAAACGACTGTCTCGCCTTTGTAGGGCAGGATGGGACACATCTGGGCGTCGGTGTGGCCGTTGACGACAAAGACATCGAAACCCAGCGGTGTGCTCACGCGATGCTTGCCTTTCGGGGCGTCGATAAAATTCAGTTGCCCACTTTCCTGCAGGGGCAAGATGTTTTCAGATAGGAAGCTGGCGCGTTCCCGAGCGTTGGGTTTGGTGGCCCAATTCCAATGGCGCTCGTTGGTCCAGTAATTGGCGTTTTTGAAGGCTGGTTCGTAACCTGTGCGTTCGGTATTCCATTGTACAGCGCCCCCCACATGATCAAAGTGAAGATGGGTGAGGAACACATCGGTGATGTCGTCGCGATTAAAACCGTGAACGGCCAACGATGCCTCTAGGCTGTGGTCGCCGTGAAGGAAGTAATGGCTGAAAAACTTTTCGCTCTGTTTGTTGCCGATGCCGGTGTCGACGAGGGTTAATTGCCTCCCTTTTTCTATCAACAAAGAACGCATAGCCCAAGTACATAGGTTTCGCTCATCTGCAGGATTCGTGCGCTCCCAGAGACCTTTGGGCACTACACCAAACATAGCGCCGCCGTCCAGCTTGAAGCTCCCGGTGTGAATGGGGTATAGGATCATTTTTGAAGATTTTGCTCCAATTTACAACCGTTGTTCGTAACGCTTATCACTACGGGTCCAATTCTAAACGGCTTGTTTTACATTTGACCCGGCGTGAACATAAAGCCAAACTGCGCCTTATATATGGTAATAAACCGAGAATAAGATGAAAGCAAGCTCTAAAAACAATCCTATCACAGAGTTTGACGCACCAAAACCATTTCGCTGGAACCAGTACCTCGTGGGAGGAGAAATCCACACCTGGGATGGTGATTTCGAGAAAGTATATAGCCCAATGGGCGCTGTAAAAGCTGATGGTGCAACCGATAAAGTATACCTAGGCGAGTCCCCTACATTGGACGAGGCCGCAGGCCTTAAGGCCTTAGCGGCGGCCAAGAATGCCTACAATAACGGCCGTGGATATTGGCCAACGGCAGGCGCTGCAGCACGCATAGCAGCCATGGAGAAGTTTGTGGCCTTGATGAAAGAAAAGCGCGAAGAGGTCAGCACCTTATTAATGTGGGAGATTGCGAAGAATAAAAGCTCTGCCTACAAAGAATTTGACCGTACGGTGGACTACATCAATGATACCATCGAGGAGTACAAAGAGCTGCAGCGACGCGGCTCACACGTAGCTAGTAAGGACGGTGTGATTTCCCAAATTCGTCGCGGACCACTAGGCGTTGTGTTGTGTTTAGGCCCTTACAACTATCCCCTAAACGAAACCTTCTGTTTGCTTATTCCTTCCCTGATTATGGGGAATACCATTGTTTTCAAGCCCGCGAAATACGGTGTGTTATTGTTGACACCACTTATCGAAGCGTTCAAAAAAGCATTCCCCCCGGGAGCGGTTAATATTGTCTTTGGTCGTGGACGCACGCTGGCAGGTCCTATTATGAAAACAGGCGATGTGGATGTTTTGGCCTTAATTGGCAACTCAAAAAGCTCAAACGCCCTGGTGGCGCAACACCCAAAACCAAACCGCTTACGTCAGATATTGGGGTTAGAAGCTAAAAACCCAGCCATCGTTTTTGACGACGCTAACATCGACCAGGCGGTTAAAGAATGTGTAAATGGTGCCTTGAGCTACAACGGCCAGCGCTGTACGGCATTGAAGTTGTTGTTTGTGCATAAGAGTGTGTCTGAAGAGTTCCGCACCAAGTTTACCGCGGCGGTGGACGCCCTCGTGCTCGACCACCCAGAAACTGATTGCCCGCTCACTCCGCTGCCAGAGCGCAATAAAGTAGAGCAGATGGAAGCTTATGTGGACGATGCAGTATCTAAAGGGGCTCGGGTGATTAATAATAACGCAGGCCGAGTTTCGGATACAGCCTTCTTCCCAGCGGTATTGTTCCCGGTGACCAAAAAGATGGACATCTTCCATGAAGAGCAGTTTGGACCAGTGGTGCCTATTGTCGAATACGAAGATCTGGAGGAGGTAATGGCCTCTATTGCCATGAGTGACTATGGCCAGCAATGTAGTTTGTTCAGCAGCAATGAGGCGACTATTGCCTATGCGGTGGACAACATGGTGAACCAAGTATGTCGTGTGAACATCAACACCTCTTGTCAGCGCGGTCCGGATTACCTGCCGTTTACCGGAAGAAAGGACAGCGCCGTAGCTACGTTGAGCGTGCACGATGCCCTGCGTTCGTTCTCAATCCGTACTCTTGTGGCCACGGGTGCAGACCAGAAAGAATTGGTCGGAAATGTGATTTCTGGGGGACAAAGCACTTGGATGACGACCGATTATTTGTTGTAATAGCGAATGCTCCAACAATAGTAACACATTACTAAGACATGGTTAAAGACTAGTTTAAACTAGGTAAGCACTTTTGTTGTGCCTGTATACGAAGCATGTTAAGCGATGGGTTTTTAAATAAGGCAAGAAGGGCGCGAATTTTCGCGCCCTTTTACTTTTATAGCTCCAGAGCCTTCTGAG
>DMCR01000048.1 GCA_003445735.1 Cryomorphaceae bacterium | reverse complement strand
TTCGGGCTGCTGAGTTTCTTGGTAAATAGTGTGGGTAGTAAAAGGGGAGTCGTACGCTCTAGTATGTTGTTGCCGCTGACTTTAGTGGAATTAGTCCACACCCATAAAGGAGAGGGCAAACTCGAGCGCATTAAGGAGGCGAAGATGGACCTGACCTACACTGCCATTCCTTACGATCCGTTGCGTAATGCGGTGGCGCTGTTTTTGGCCGAGTTGTTTACGAAAAGCCTACGTGAGGAGGAGGCCAACGAAGAGAAGTTTGAGTTTGTGCGTGGCGCATGCTTGGCGTTGGATACCTTGGAGCCGTTGCCCGCAGCCTTTCATCTGGCTATCTGGGCAAAGTTGACGCAATATTTGGGTTTTGGACCCGAAGTAAAGGGGGTTACTGGAGACTTATTCTTTGATCTCCAAGACGGCGCTTTCCTTTCCGAGCCGTCTTTATTACACCCCTATTTAGATTCAGCTACCAGCGAGTATTTACGTGAATCCCTGCGTTGGGATTTCGAGGGTCCGCTTCATATTCCAAAGGCAGGTCGCCGGTCGTTGTTAGAGGGCTTGGAACGCTTTATGAATGTCCATCTCGACGGTTTTGGGACGTTTAAAAGCTTGGAGATTCTGAGTGAGCTGTTTGCCTAGGGGTCAGAAAAGTGCGAAAAAATGTGGTTTTTGGTCGATTTTTGCGCGAAATCGGACGAAAATGAGATAAAATTGGGCCCAAATCAGCCAAAAGTGGGAAAATCTATCAATTTTCATGACACGTTGACAAGCCTTCGCCGTTGGACCACTTTTTGCTACCTTACATAGAGTAACTAATTCACTATTTAATATGAATCCATCTTTTCCAAAATGGCTAATCCCAGCCTTTGGTATTTTTTTATTCGTCCTTATCTTTTCTTCGCGCTTGTTCGTGAAAATTGATGCCGGGGAGGCGGGCGTTCAGTATGATCTATTCGCCGGTTTGAAAGTTGATAAAGTATTCGATCAAGGGTTGAAAATAATCGCTCCTTGGAACCGTATGTACATTTACAGTACACGTATCCAAGAAGACCGTTCGGTGATGGAGGTATTGAGTGCCAATGGTCTAACCATTCGCGCTGAGCTTTCCTACCGCTATCGCCCCATTGAAGAGAACATAGGCTACCTCCACAATGAGGTTGGCGAGAACTACCACGAGCGCATCGTAATTCCGGAAATTCGTTCTGCGACGCGCGAAGTTATTGGTAAATATTTGCCGGAAGAGCTCTATAGCTCGAAGCGAGACAGCATTCAAACAGAAATCTTTAATCTAGCTGCTACGCGTATCAAAGATAAGTTCATCGAATTGGATGCGGTATTAATCCGTGACGTAGGACTACCGGACAAATTGAAGCAGGCAATTGAGCGTAAGTTGGAGCAAGAGCAGGTGGCACTCGAGTACGAGTTCCGTTTGACTCGTGCCGAGAAAGAGGCCGAGCGTCAGCGCATTGAGGCAGAAGGTAAGGCTGCGGCGAACCGCATTTTGAGCCGGTCTTTAACAGACAAGGTGTTGTCAGACAAGGGAATCGAGGCTACATTGCGATTGGCGGAGAGTCCAAACACCAAGGTGGTTATCGTTGGTGGCGAGGATGGTTTACCCTTAATTCTCGGGAACAACTAGTCTCAAATGCGACATTATTTTAGCGGAAGGCGACCTATTTTGGTCGCCTTTTTTTATATTCACGTGCCCTTAATCGGCAGTGAACCAACTACATTGCACTATGGAACTACATGTTGCACTCACTCCGGACTCTTTACTCTACTGGTTTGGTTGGGTATTATCGTTATTAATAATAGTCCTTCCCATATGGCTAGGGAGAAATCTTAGCATTCGGGGACGCCATGCGTTTGAACGTGCATGGGCAATATTGCTCATCATATCGCTTGTTATAATGACTGGTATGTCGGTGAGTCGTGGGGAATTTACCTGGGGTGGCAGTTTACCCATTCATATGTGTGGTTTTTCTCGTTTACTGATTATTGGGTATTTCTTAATTGGTAAGAAATGGATGGGGGAATTGGTCACCTTCACTGGTATCGCCGGTGGATTGCAGAGCCTCTTGACACCTGAATTCACCCATGGAATTAACGCTGTGTATGTTTTTGATTACTATATGAACCATGCGTCTATCATTGCAGTGGGTCTATACATTATATATGTCCATCAACAGCCGCTTCAGAAAGGGGCTTGGTTGCGCAACTTCGGGCGTATTCAGCTCATGGCCGTCATTGCTGTAGGAGTAAATTTATTGACAGGAGGGAACTATATGTACTTGATGGAGCCACCAATCGCGGACAATCCATTAGTCATCACCAGTGAAACATTCCCGTACATGTATGTAGTGTTCTTCGAGTTGTTTGCAGCATTGAACTTCCTGCTTATTGAAGTGGTCCTGCGTCGCATTCGCATACGGAATTCGATCGGTGTACGGATCGTATAAACTTTTACACATTCACAACATTTTAGGCCAATATAGTCTTATATATTTGGGCTGCTGTTATAACAAGCTTTTGCTATTCGGTTAAACCCTTGACCCAAATAACCGTCTTTAACTCATGACGAATCAACTTTTCAAGGTCTTCGTGGCCTTATTCTTTAGCCTCAGCATCCCTGTCATGGCCCAACAACCGGGCGGTCGCGGTGGATTCGACCCTTCTAAAATGCCAAAGATTGGCAAGATCTCTGGTACCCTGGTAGATTCAGAAACCCAAGAACCTTTGGTTTTCGCGGCGATAAAAGTTACAAGTAAACTCAGCGAAGATTTGGTCACTGGTGGCATGTCGAATGAAAAGGGTCAATTCTTGGTGGAAGGCATCGCTTTGGGTCCTAGTACCTTAGAATTCGCTTTTGTGGGCTACAAAACCTTGACTCAAGAAATTCGACTTGGACGTGACGGTATAGAAAAAGATCTAGGCATCATTTCTCTTATTTCTTCAGGCATTGAGTTGGAAGAAGTTACAGTCGAAGCGGAAGGCCAATTCATGACAAACGAAATAGACCGTAAAGTTTACGATCCGTCAAAACTCATCTTGAGCAAGACGGGATCAGCCAGCGATATCTTAGAAAATATTCCGTCGATAGAACTCGATATAGAAGGTAATATCACCTTGCGCGGTTCGAACGCTGTACGTATTATGATTGACGGTCGCCCGTCGCGCTTTACCGGGGAAGATTTGAGTACGCTCTTGCAGGCCCTACCGGGAAATAGTATAGACAAGATTGAGGTGATGACTAACCCTTCAGCGAAATATGATCCCGACGGTACGGCCGGTATGATTAATATCGTACTTAAGAAAAGTGCGCTCCAAGGATTGAATGGATCCTTTAATACCTCATGGTCTGGGGCGGACCGAGTGCGTGCTGGCGCGAATTTCAACTTCAAAAACGATAACATTAATTATTTCTTTAATGCCGGGCATAGCTCTGGGCGCTATCCTAGAACAAATTGGTCGAGTAGGGTTAGTCAACTTATGGACGGTATGTACACCACCTATCAGGAGGCAGAGGGTTTTAGTGGCCGCAATGGAAATAACATCAAGGCAGGAATAGATTGGACCCCGAGCACCAAGCATACCTTTACGCTTCAGGGTACCATCAACCAAGGAATCCGTCCGCGTTTTGAGGATAATAGTTTAGATTGGACGACTCCTTTTGACACCTATACCATCGTTCAATTATCAGAAGAAAACGGTACGAGCTGGAACAATAGCGTAGACGCTATTTATGATTGGAAACCCAGTAAAGAAGAGTTCTTGAATGTACGCATGTCCTACACAGATGGAATGCGCGACGATCGCATGGACTTTGAGCAAGATACGCTCGGGGTATTAGGCGGTAAAACCCCTTCGATGCGCTACAACACCCACAGCTACGGCGACCAATGGGAGTTCAATGGGTTAGTAGATTATACCAAGAAATGGGGCGAATCTACCCGACTAGAATCTGGGGTTAAGGTGATTATGCGTGATGACCTCGACGGTTTTGAGCGCTTCAATACCGACATTAACACTGGTGTAACGGCCATTGATCCGTTGAGTGTGAACGAGTTCTTATATTCTGAGAACATTTTTGCGGCGTACACAAATTATGGTTTCAAGAAAGGAAAATGGGGGTACCAGATGGGTTTGCGTGCAGAGCAAGCCAACATAACCGCAACCCAGATTACCCAGGATTCGACTTTCTACAACAACTACTTTCAAGTATATCCAAGCGCCTTTTTGACCTACGAAATTGCACGCGGTCGCGAGTTAAACTTCAGCTATAGCCGTCGTGTTCAGCGCCCAGGCGGCCGCCAACTTAATCCTTTCATTGACTATAGCGACCCGTTCAACTTACGACAAGGGAACCCATATCTCTTGCCGGAATTTACTGGTGCTTATGAAGCAGGGTATACCCATATCATGAAGAAGGGCGGCACGGTGACCGCAAATATGTTTTTCCGTGATAAGAGCAACATGATTAATTGGTACAGTATTGTTGATAGTACGGGAATTAACCTGACCACTTTTCGCAACTTGAACGAAGGAGAAGATGCAGGATTGGAATTGAACTACAGAGGTAAGTTAGGTAACAAGGGAGGCTTTGTTAGCTTTGGGGGAAATTATTTCTATAGCCAAGTGCGCGGTCAAGTGGACGGCAGAGATTTAGAGAATAGCGGTTTTGGTTTTGCCCTAAATGGGATGATTAGTACCCCCCTTTGGAAAAATGCCAGCGTGCAGCTGATGGGAAATTACCGCAGCAAAAGAGTAGGTGCCCAAGGTATTGGACGTCCGTTTTACTTCGTAGGCGGTGGATTCAAACAAGGCTTCTTGGACGACAGATTGAACTTCTCCATCAATTGTCGAGACATCTTCAACACCATGGGATGGAACTATGAGAGTGCCGGACCTAATTGGACGCAGGAGGGTCAATATCGGTGGATGTCCCGTGTGGTAGAGTTTGGACTCACCTACAACTTTGGTGAAGTACAGCGCAGACGTCGTGATATGAACCGCGGTGGCGGTGGCAGCATGGATATGGAGATGTACTAGGAAAGCGACAAGAATCCAAAAGCTTCGGATTCGTTCGGGGCTTTTTTATTTTAGAGAAAACCATTGGTCATGAAAAAGCTTCTTTTCCTCTTTTTATTTTTGCCTCTGTCACTGTTTTCGGAGGTTCCCCCGTGTCCGCTATCTTTGCCTGTGATTTATGATCTGACCGGTGCCATTGACGAAGGATATTTTGTCGTTGCAGTGGTTACAGATCAGGCTGAAATCTCTGAGTTTTCCTTCGATTCGGAAACGGATTATTTGACGCTCTTAATGGATGCCCAATTCTATTATACCCTCTGCCAAGATTCTGCAGGACATCAACAGTTCTTGTATATGGGACCGCAAGAAGTAGGGGGAGCCGCGGCCATTCAGGAGTTGAAACCCTTACCTTCGAGTTTGAATCAAGGTTTTAAGGTTGCCGGCATTGGCACTCTAATATCAATGGGAGCGGGTATCGGAACCTGGATATATTTTGTTGCTACGGATACGGGCGATTTTGTGATGGTATTAGTCGGGCTTTTTGTAGGAGCCTTTGTAGCTGCTTCCGGAATTATGCTAAGTGCGCTTTTGGGAGTACTCAAAGGAGTTCAAGTCTCCAGAAATAATCAAAAAGAAGTGGCACGTCGCAAAAAAAGCTCTGATTACGGCTCGTCGAGTAGCACCTTCATTGTCACCTCGGTGGATCGGGAAATTGTACCTACGCAGTACTTGCAAAAATTAGCTCCTTCGATCTAAAGTTCTTCATCGAAATCATCGCCTTCTCCTGGGAAATCAAAGCTGTTAGGCACACAATCTACGTCTACCCCAAGGTCACCTTTTGGACGTTCGAAAGGTTGCATACTTATGCCTAGATCTGGATTGGTGTAGTTCTTCTTCATATACAACGCCCAGATAGGAAGGGCTGCGGTAGCCCCTTGTCCGTAGTATGTTCCTAAGCCTCCACCAAAGTGCGCGGCACGATCCTCACATCCAGTCCATATTCCGGTAATCAAGTTCGGCACTGCCCCCATGAACCAACCGTCGGATTGATTTTGAGTTGTTCCCGTTTTACCCGCGATTTCGTTGGTGAATTCGTATGGATATCCCGTGACTACATTTTCTCTGTATTTTATATAATCATGACGTAGTCGCATCCCGGTTCCGTCTTCGGTTACCCCCATTAAAAGTTTCAAAATAATGTAGGCGTCCTTATCGCTCATCACTTGTCTCGTTTCAGGAGTGAATTCTTCCAACACGGTGCCGTTTTTATCTTCTATGCGAGTAATCATAATGGGCTCAACATAGCGTCCTTTATTGACGAATGTGGTGTAGGATCCGACCATTTCGTACACGTTGAGGTCGACGGTTCCTAATGCGATAGAAGGTACCTCAGGAATATCTCCTGTGATTCCCATTCGTTTGGCCAAACGAATGACCGGCCTAGGGCCGATCTGTTTCATAAGGAATGTAGTGACTGTATTTGTTGAATTTGCCAAGGCATGCTTCAAGCTCTTTGTGCCGCCATATTTATCATCTGAATTTGACGGACACCAATCTTCTAATAGCCCAAATTCGCCTTTTTCAATACAGATTTTAGCGTTAGGAACTTGGAGACAAGGACTGTAGTTCTTCTCCAAGATGGCCGTAGCGTATACGAAGGGCTTGAAGGTAGAACCTACTTGGCGCTTTCCTAGCTTGACGTGGTCGTACTTGAAGTATTGGTAGTCGTTTCCACCGACCCAGGCTTTGACAAATCCGGTTTGCGGTTCGACGCTCATAAGCCCTACCTGGTATAGCCCTTTGTAATACATGATGCTGTCCATTGGGGATATCACCGTATCCTTATCGCCTTGCCAAGTAAAAAGGGTCATCGGAATCTTGGTATTGAACACGTCGCGGATGCTGTCCATGCTCGCGCCTTTCTTTTTAAGACCACGATAGCGCTGCGTATTTTTCATCGCTCGCTCGAGAATGGTCTTGACTTTATCTTCGGGGTTTTCTTCGAAGTAGAACGGTCCGTATTTGCGATCTTCCTTGATGATATCAAAGACGCGTTGGAGGTTGCTCATGTGCTCTTGCACTGCTTCCTCTGCGTTCTCCTGCATCACGGCATTGATGGTGGTGTATATCTTAAGGCCGCCGCTGTAAAGATCTAGCTTACGACTGGTGCGTTTTTCGTAGTTCTTGATCCAATCCTTCATGTAGCCGCGCAGGTATTCGCGGAAGTACGGTGCTAGACCAGCGTTGTGGCTCTGTGGACGGAAGTTGAGTTGCAGTGGCATTTGCTGGAGGCTGTCCTTTTCGGCTGCTGTGATCATTTCATTGCGCATCATTTGTACGAAGACCTGATCGCGACGGAGCTTGGTGCGATCTGGATAGCGCTTGGGGTTGTATAGCGAGGGGTTTTTTGCCATGGCTACAAAGACTGCGGCTTCCTCAATGTTGAGATCAATAGGTTTCTTGTTGAAGTAGGTGCGTGCGGCAGAATTAATACCGACGGCCTGGTACAGGAAGTCGAGCTGATTCAAGTACAGGGCGATGATTTCCTCCTTCGTGTAGAGTCGTTCAAGGCGAATGGCAATGACCCACTCGCCGAACTTCTGCATGATGCGTTGAATGAGGTTGGTGGCCGGTTCTGAGAACTGCATTTTGGCCAATTGTTGCGTCAATGTCGACCCCCCGCCTTTTCTTCCGAGGTAGGCGACTGCGCGAATTAATGCTTCTGCATCGACTCCACTGTGGGAATAGAAACGTTCGTCTTCCGTAGCCACCAAGGCCTTGCCCAACCACGGGCTTAGCTCTTCGTAGGTGGCAGCGGTGCGGTTTTCGCGGTAGAAGGTACCCAAGACCTCATCGTCTTCAGAAATGATTTGGGTAGCAAGTTTGGTATCTGGGTTGGCAATTTGTTCAATGTTTGGCAACGGGTAAAAGATCTCTTCGACTGTTAGGGTCAGCATGAGGGTTAGCCCCCAAACCGGGCTGGTAATTGCGACGATGGTCCAGATGACCTGCTTGCGGAATGACCGCGGCTTCTTGGGAGTGGGGGTTGTTGCCATAGGGTATAAAAATAACGAAATGTGGCACCTAAGATTATCGGACAATAAGAACTTTTCCCATTGCGGTAATCTCGCCTAAATCATCGCTCACGTAGATCAGGTATACGCCGCTGGCCGCCTTTTTTCCGTGGTGATTGATGCCGTCCCAACGCATTTGGCCGCCTTCGGCTACGGTCTCGTAGACCAGGCCTCCACTCACATCAGTGATTTTGATCTGTGCATTTTCGGGGCAGCCTTGCGCTAGAATTGGACCCTCGTAACCCGGACGAATAGGATTCGGGTAGACCAAGAGCTCCGGATATAGGCCGAGGTAGCCCGGAGTGGCCGTGCCGCGATAGCCTATAACGCCCAGTTCGGTCGCGATTACCACCTCGCCCGAGGTCGGGTCAATGGCCAGGCTCTGAATGTTGTTGGACAGTAAAGGGCTATTTTCTGCGGTGAAATGTTGATGGGTGCTGAGGCCGTCTGCACCGATCAGGAACAGGCCGGCACCGCGGGTACCGATCCACTTTTGGTTGGCACCGTCCACCACTATGGCCGTGATGGGCGTTTCTCCGAGGAGCTTTTGAACCACGCCATCTTCTTCAAAAAGTATGGGCCGCGCATCTGCATTGACGCCGTCGAAGAGGTTGCTTGGGCTGTAGAGCACCACCAATCCTTCGTCCGTTCCTATCCATAATTCCCCGTCGTGATCTATGGCCATAGACAGCACATGGTCGGACGGAAGATCGCCCGAACCTATGCCGGTGGAGAGGTTGCGCTTAGTACCGTCGAAAATTCTGTAGCCGTAAATACCATTGGTCCGGCTTTGGATGAAGAGCATCCCGTCGTGGTGTACGATATCTTTCAAAGCGACCCCGTCTGCTCCTGGACTAAGGGAATAAGAGGCCCAATTCCCCTCTGTATCCCTAGAAAACAACGGGGTAGAAACCAAGCTTTGCACGCCCCAAAGGGTCCCATCATCGTCAAAGGTCAGCCCCCCGGTTCTAAGGTCGGAGGCACTTCCACTCACCCCTTTTAAGGCGCCGTCGGTATTGGTGGTGTTGTACAGTGCGATGGTATCCTCAAGGTAGGTTGGGTCTGCCGTTCCTTCAAGGTGGACAATGCCCTTGCCCCAAGAGCTGAGGTAGAGGGTGGATGCGCCGGTCCCAACCATGGTAAAGGCAGCATCGACAATATCATTGACCCCATACAGCGCAGTCGTTTCCTTGAAGGTCCATTCCTGGCCTTTGTAAAAGCTCGGTCCTTCGTTGAGATAGGCCTTGGTCCAAATTTCATTCAAGGCGCCGGGCAGGAGCATCACGCCCCCAAAGGCAGGACCGCCATCACCGCCGGGGTTCGAATAGGAGCCGTTGTGGCCATTACCGTACGCTTGTAGTTTAAAGGCCGATGCGCTATAAGGGCTCGAGGGATGGTAGCGCGAGGTGGTGCCGTTGGTGTTTACGCGGAGGAGGCCACTACGCAGATTGGCAATGTGTATGCTTTGATCTGCCAACATAGTGGCCGCGGTGGGGCTCAGGACGCCAAGGGCAAATAAGGCGTTGGAGATATTGAGAGAGTCTGAGAAAGTATTTTTAGCCGTGGATTGGCGCAGGAATACATTGAAATCTCGAGTAACGATAAGGTAGTTGCCTATGACTTGTAGGTCCTGAATACCTTGCCAGCCTGCGGCACTTTGGAAAGGAGAGGAATAGGGTTCCACAGACCAATTTCCTCCGGCCTCACCTATAGCCAACGTATAGGTGCCCGAGGTCAAATCGTCACATGCGAAAATAAAGCGCTCTTCTATAGGAAAGTAAGTGATGTGATCGGGGTTGGAATTATCCGGGAAGAGCTGGTAAGGGCGTTGTGTCCAATTAGGCAGTGAAGTGTTTATATCGCCGAAGTAGAAATTAGAAACATTGCTTGGGGAGTAGGCACACAGGGTGCCGTTGGGGCTGATGTCGAAGGATTGGATGGGGATCGTGGAAAAATTGGCCCCTAATAAAAGCGTACGCCCGGCCAAACGAGTGGCGATATCAAATTCCACCACACCGAAATCTGTGGCGACGTAGGCCTTGCCACTGTAAAATGCGAAGTCATTGATCTGCTTCAACCCGGTGTAGGAGGGCGTTTCTACAATATCTACAATGGATTTTATCGCGCCGTTTTCCCAAATATCAAGGCGGCCGTTGGCATAGCCGATCCATACGGTTTGGCTGTTCTCGTCCGAGGCAAGTGCAGTGATGTTCGACCCGGTCAGGCCGTTGATTCGGGACAGGCGTTCGTACTCGCCTTGGTGTACGATCAAGAGGCTGTTTTCTGTCGCTGCGAAGGTGCGGTCGTCGAGCGCTGCAATATGATAGAAACTATTGTAGGGCAGGTGGTCTACCCAGAAGTCAAAGGGATCCGCGCCACGAACTTTATCACTCTGAGCCTGAGCCTGTAGGCCGAGCAGAAGGGCGGTAAAGAGGGTGAGGAGAATTTTTGGACTTATTCGTCTAATCATGGGCTCAATTTACGACCTTAGTATCGTAAACAACACACCACTTGTGCTTGTTTGACAATATAAATATAACGACCATGGCATGCAGTAATTGTAGCAGCGATGGCGGCGTTCCCAAGGGTTGCAAAAGCAACGGGTCTTGTGGAACCGGAGGATGTGGAAAATTGCCGGTCTTTGACTGGCTCGCAAATATGGAACTTCCCTCAACCAATCAGCCTTTTGATTGGGTAGAGGTCAGATTTAAAAACGGGCGTAAAGAGTTTTATCACAATGCGAACGGACTCCCATTACAGTTGGGAGATGCAGTGGCGGTTGAAGCCCACTCCGGACACGACGTAGGAAACGTCTCCATCACCGGGGAGCTGGTCAAGCTCCAGATGAATAAAAAGAACTTCAAGATCGAGGACCAAGAGCCTGTGCTCAAGGTTTACCGCAAGGCCTCGGAGAAGGACCTCGAAACATGGGCCAGCGCCCGTGGTTTGGAGAAGGATGCGATGATGCGATCACGTGATGTGGCGCAACGTTTGGGCTTGAAAATGAAGATTTCCGATGTGGAATACCAAGGCGACGGCTCGAAAGCAACGTTCTACTACACGGCCGATGAGCGTGTGGATTTTCGTCAATTGATTAGAGAATTGGCCCAATTATTTTCTGTGCGCATCGAAATGCGTCAGATCGGGGCACGCCAAGAAGCTGGACGATTGGGCGGTATCGGCTCTTGCGGCCGTGAGCTTTGTTGTTCTACTTGGCTGAGCGATTTCCGCAGTGTGAATACCGCTGCGGCGCGTTACCAGCAGTTGAGCTTAAATCCACAAAAATTGGCCGGACAGTGCGGAAAATTGAAGTGCTGTTTGAACTACGAACTCGACAGCTACATGGAGGCGGTCAAGCGCTTCCCTTCGCCAAGCAAAAAGTTGAAGCTCGCGCAGGGCACTGCCGTGTTCCA